>NZ_JBHMCY010000077.1:17967-37838 GCF_042430725.1 Streptomyces cinereospinus
ACCGCCAGCACGACGGGCGACAGCCCGGCACGACGACGAGCACCGCCAGCACGACGGGCGACAGCCCGGCAGGCACGACGAGCACCGCCAGCACGACGGGCGACAGCCCGGCACGACGACGAGCACCGCCAGCACGACGACGAGCACCGCCGGCAGCGGCACGGTCGGCGACGGCACCGCGAGAAGGCGCGAGGGACGGGACACGGCGGCACCGGACGCGGCTCGGCGCGGCCGGTGTCGCCGCCCGCCCTCCGGGTACGCGGTGCGCGACCCCGAGGACTTGGAGCACAACATGCAGCGAGGCAGTGACCGGCTGAGCGTCCACCGGGACGAGGAGATGAAGCACGAACTGCAGGGGCTGCTCAGGTCGGGCCACCCCACCCGCACGGAGGAGTGGCACGACCCCGAGCCCACCGCCGAGGACGACCCGCGCATCGCGGGCGGTCCGGCCATGCCGGGCTCGCTGGCGGAGGCCCGGCTGGAGCTGGGCCGGATTCTGGGCCGCACCGCGTTCCCCGCGGGCCCGGGCGAGCTGATGAGCGCCCTGCGCCGGCGGAACGCGCCCGACGCCCTGATCGAGCCGCTGCGGCGGCTGCCCCGCTCGGCCCGCTACGGCAACGTGCAGGAGCTGGCCGAGGCCCTGACCGAGGGTGAGCGGCGGAGGGAGAGGTGATGACGGCGGACTACGTGCGCGAAGTGATGACGCCGGGTGTGGTGGCGGTCCGTCCGGACGCCTCGCTGGTCGAGGCGGCGCAGCTGATGCGCGCCCAGGACATCGGCGATGTCGTGGTGGCGGACGGGCAGCGCGTGGTCGGCGTGCTGACCGACCGGGACATCACCGTGCGGGCGGTGGCCGAGGGTGTCGACCCGCTCACGGTGAGCGCCCTGTCGGTGTGCACGCCGGACCCGGTGGTGGTGGGGCCGCAGGACCCGGTGTCGACGGCGGTGGCGCTGATGCGCGAGAAGGCCGTGCGCCGGCTGCCGGTCGTGGAGGACGGTCTGCCGGTCGGGATGGTGAGCCTCGGGGACCTGGCGGTGGCCCAGGACCCGGACAGCGCCCTCGCCGACATCAGCAGGGCCGCCCCGCACGCCGTGGAACGCCGGGCGCCCGACATCCGGGGCCCGGTGTGAGGCGGCGCCGGGCCAAGGTGAAGAACACACACAGGGAAGGACGCTGAGACACATGCGCATCGCGTTTCTCACCGCACCCGAGGGGGTCGAGCAGGTCGAACTGACCGACCCCTGGAAGGCGGCCGCCGACGCCGGGCACGAGCCCGTGCTCGTGTCGACGAAGAGCGGCGAGATCCAGGCCTTCAACCACCTCGACAAGGCGGACACGTTCCCCGTCGACGAGGTGGTGGGCGAGACCTCCGCCGACTCCTTCGACGGCCTGGTGCTGCCCGGCGGGGTCGCCAGCCCGGACTTCCTGCGGACGGACGACGAGGCCGTGGCCTTCGTGCGGGACTTCTTCGAGCGGGGCCGCCCGGTCGCGGCGATCTGCCACGCGCCGTGGACTCTGGTGGAGGCCGGCGTCGTGCGGGGCCGGGTGCTGACCTCCTGGCCGAGCCTGCGGACCGACATCCGCAACGCCGGCGGCACCTGGGTGGACGAGCAGGTCAAGGTCTGCGACCACGGCACCAACAAGCTGGTCACCAGCCGCAAGCCGGACGACCTGAAGGCGTTCTGCGAGACGTTCCTGGAGGTCTTCGCGGAGGAGACCGCCTAGAGTGCCGCGGCAGGGTTCGCCGGCAGGACCGGCCCGGGCCGGGCTCCGCACCGCGGGGCCCGGCCCGGGCCGCGTCAGGCGTCGGCGGCCTCGTTGGCGGTGCGTTCCCGGGCTCCGTCGCGGGTGCGGCCGGGGGCGACGAAGCGGCGCGGGTTGCGGCGCAGGTACTCGCCCTCCAGCTGGGCCATGCGTTCGTTGTGCGCGCGCAGCGCGTCGTTCGAGCCGTACAGCAGCGTGTCGTGGCGTGTGCGGTGGATGGTCTCCAGCTCCTTCATCAGCTGCTGGTCATCCAGCCGGCCCGGGTCGACTCCGGTCATCGTGGTACCCCGCTCGTCGTGTTCTCTCATGCGGTACGGGTACCCGCCCGGCAATCACTGCGACCGAGCGGCAACCGGGAGGGAGCCATGGATCTCGCGTTCCTGCATCCACTCTACGAACATCCGGGCCCCTGGGCCTCCGTGTACGTCGACCTGTCACGGCACGCGGAGGACACGCCCCACGAACGGCACCTGACGGCCGAGGCGATGTCCCGGGAGCTGGCGGGGCGGGGCGCCGACGAGGCGACCTGCCGTGCCGTGCGGGACGCGATCGAGGAACCCAGGCACTCGCCGGAACCGCACGGCCGGGCCCTGTTCGCCCGCGCGGGCGAGGTGGTCCTCGACCCGCCGCTGGCCCGCGCCCCGCAGCACGGCTGGGCCGCGTGGGCGCCGCTGCCCCGGGCCGCCCCCCTGCTGGACCTGACCGGCGAGGACGCGGTGGCCGTCGTGGCGTACATCGACCGGCGGGGCGCCGGCTTCGAGCTGCGCAGCGCGCTGGCCCGGGAGACGGCCGGTTCGGTCACCGGCCGGCAGTGGCCCGTGCACCGCACCAGCGGCGCCGACCGGTCGGAGCGGCACTTCCAGCTCCGGGTGGAGAACACCTGGGAGCACAACGCGGCGGAGATCGCCGACGCGCTCGCGGTCTGCCAGGAGGAGACCCGCGCCGACCTGCTGATCCTGGTCGGTGAGGACCGCGAGCGGCAGGCCGTGCACGAGCGGCTGCCGCGGCGGCTGCACGAGCGCGTGGTGGAGGCCCCGCACGGGACGGGCGGGCGGCTGCTCGACGCGGACGTGGAGGAGGCCCGCGTCGCACATGTGCGCCGGCACGCCGGGACGGAGCTGGAGCGCTTCCTGGCGGCCCGCGCACCGCACGGCGCGGGCCGCGCCGGAGCGGTCGAGGGCGTCCCCGCGCTGATCGAGGCGGCGCGGGAGCACCGCATCGACGAACTGGTGGTCCGCCCGGACGGCGCGGACGTGCACCGCGAGGTGTGGATCGGCGAGGACGCCGACCAGCTGGCGGTGCGCCGTACCGACCTGGAGATCCTCGGCGAGCAGAACTCCTGGGCGGCCCGGGCGGACGACGCCCTGCTGCGCTCGGCGGTCGCGACGAACGCCCCGGCGATCTCGCTGGCCCCCGTGGCGGCGGCCGGGGAGCAGGACGTGCCGGTGGGCGGTCTGGGCGCGCTGCTGCGCTGGACGTGACGGCCGCGGCCGGGCGGCGGCGGGCTCACCGCGCCCGCTCGACCCGCCGCTCGTCCCAGACCGGCTCCGGCGTCTCCCGGACCCGGCCGTCGCTGCCGAAGACCAGGAAGCGGTCGAAGGAGCGGGCGAACCAACGGTCGTGCGTGACGGCCAGGACCGTTCCGTCGAACGCCTCCAGGCCCTCCTGGAGCGCCTCGGCGGAGTCCAGGTCGAGGTTGTCGGTGGGCTCGTCCAGGAGCAGGGCGGTGGCGCCCCGCAGTTCCAGCAGCAGGATCTGGAAGCGGGCCTGCTGGCCGCCGGAGAGCCGGTCGAAGGTCTGTTCGGCCTGCCCGGTCAGCTCGTAGCGGCGCAGCCGGGACATGGCGGCGCCGCGGTCCTGGGCGTGCTCCCGCCACAGGACGTCCAGCAGGGAGCGGCCCGTCAGCTCGGGGTGGGCGTGCGTCTGGGCGAAGTGCCCGGGCACCACCCGCGCCCCGAGCCGCCACTCGCCGGTGTGCGCCACCGCCTCCCCGGCGAGCAGCCGGAGGAAGTGCGACTTGCCGGAGCCGTTGGAGCCCAGGACGGCGACCCGTTCGCCGTAGAAGACCTCCAGGTCGAACGGTTTCATCAGGCCGGTCAGTTCCAGGCCGGCGCAGGTGATGGCCCGCACACCGGTGCGGCCGCCCTTGAGCCGCATGGTGATGTCCTGCTCGCGCGGCGGCTCCGGCGGCGGGCCCGCCTCCTCGAACTTGCGCAGCCTGGTCTGGGCCGCCGCGTACCGGGACGCCATCTCGTGGCTGACCGCGGCGGCCTGACGCAGGTTCAGCACCAGCTTCTTCAGCTGGGCGTGCTGCTCGTCCCAGCGCCTGCGCAGCTCCTCGAAGCGCGCGAAGCGCTCACGCCGGGCCGCGTGGTAGGTGGCGAAGCCGCCGCCGTGCACCCAGGCGTCGGCGCCGGCCGGGCCGGGTTCGACGGAGACGATCTTCTCGGCGGTCCGGGCCAGCAGTTCGCGGTCGTGGGAGACGAAGAGCACCGTCTTGCGGGTCTCGGCGAGGCGCTCCTCCAGCCAGCGCTTGCCGGGCACGTCGAGGTAGTTGTCGGGCTCGTCCAGCAGCAGCACCTCGTCGGTGCCGCGCAGCAGCGCCTCCAGCACGAGCCGTTTCTGCTCACCGCCGGAGAGCGTCCGCACCTGCCGCCACTGCGCCTTCTCGTACGGCACGCCGAGCGCGGCCGTGGTGCACATGTCCCACAGCGTCTCCGCCTCGTAGCCGCGTGCCTCGGCCCAGTCGGCGAGCGCCTGCGCGTACGCCAGCTGGGCGGCCTCGTCGTCGACGGTCAGCAGGGCGTGCTCGGCCGCGTCCACGACCCGGGCGGCCTCGCGGACGCGCGGCACCGCCACCGACACCAGCAGGTCGCGCACGGTCGTCTCGTCCCGTACGGACCCCACGAACTGCGGCATCACCCCGAGCCCGCCGCTCACGGCGACGGAGCCGCCGTGCGGCTTCAGCTCGCCGGAGAGCAGCCGGAGCAAGGTGGTCTTGCCGGCGCCGTTGGGTCCCACGAGGGCGACGACGGCGCCCTCGCCCACCCGGAAGGAGACATCGCCGAGCAGGGCCCTCCCGTCGGGGAGGTGGTACTGAAGGTGCGCGGCTTCCAGGTGTCCCATGGGGCCGCATTGTCCGGGTGGGCGGCCCCGCGGGGCAAACGCTTATCCGAGCCGGGCGGCCGGGGCCTGCGGTCGGGGTCACTGCACCTGGGAGGCGTGTCCGGTCTCGTCCATGGACCGCCCGGTGGGGCCGCCCTCGCCCGCGGGGGCGACCGTGGCGCCCGCCCAGGTCAGCGCCTTCCAGCCGTCGGCCGGGGAGCCTTCGAGGACCACGACGCCGGTGTTGTCGAGGGGGTGGGCGGCGGCGAAGGCCACGTCGACGTTGTCGGCGCGGGCGGCGGTCCACATCCGGACGGCGGCGCCGTGGCTGACCAGGGCGACGGTCCCGGCGCCGCTGCCGGCGGCCTCCGCGACCACGGCGTCGTAGCGCGCGAGCGCCTCCGCGCCGCTCTCCCCGCCCGGCATCCGCAGGCCGGTCTCGCCGGCCGCCCAGGCGAACACGGTCCGCATGTACGCCTCGCCGCGCTCGGAGTCCCCCGGCAGCATCTCCAGGTCGCCCGCCGACACCTCGCGGATACCGTCGCGCACCAGCACGTCCAGGCCGCGGGCCGCGGCGAGCGGCGCGGCGGTGCGCCGGGCACGCAGGAGGGTCGAGGCGTAGACGGCCTCGACGTCCTCGCCGGCGAGCGCGGCGGGCAGGGCGGCGGCCTGGCGTGCGCCCAGCTCGGTCAGGCCGGGGCCGGGGGCGGCGGTGTCCAGCAGGTAGGCGACGTTGGACGGGGTCTGGCCGTGGCGGACGAGCAGCAGGCGCATCAGGGGGTTCCTCCGGGTGCCGGTGACCACCGGCCGGTCAGGAAACGGCCACTTCAGGGTACCCGCACCGGTATGAGCCCAGACGTCGACCTCACCGTCCCGAAGCCCGGCCGGCACCTCCTGCGCGACCGGCTGCTCGCGCTGGACTGCCGGCTGTTCGAGTTCGCCGCCGCGCGGCACTGGCCCGCCGCCGGTCCCGTCCTGCCCCGGCTGAGCCGCAGCGCCAACCACGGCCTGCTGTGGTTCGCGACGGCCGGTGTCATCGCGGCGAGCCGCACCCCCAGGGCCCGCCGCGCCGCCGTGCGCGGAGTGGCGTCCCTCGCCCTGGCCTCGGCCACCATCAACACCGTCGGCAAGCGCAGCGTGCGCCGCGCGCGCCCGGTCCTCGACCCCGTGCCGGCCGTGCGGCATCTGAAGCGGCAGCCGATCACCACGTCCTTCCCCTCCGGTCACTCCGCCTCGGCCGCCGCCTTCGCGGCCGGCGTGGCCATGGAGTCCCGCGCCTGGGGTGCCGCCGTCGCCCCGGTCGCGTTCTCGGTGGCCATGTCCCGCGTCTACACCGGCGTCCACTTCCCGAGCGACGTGCTGGCGGGCGCGGCCCTGGGCGTGGGCGCCGCGTTCGCCGTGCGCGGGCTGGTGCCGACCCGGGACCAGGCCGCCCTGCCGCCCCGGCCGCGGGCGGACGCCCCGGCGCTGCCCGAGGGCGAGGGGCTGGTCGTCGTCGCCAACACGGCGGCGGGCAGCTCCGACCGGGTGCGGGCGCTGCGCGACGCGCTGCCCCGGGCGGAGGTCGTCGAGTGCGTGCCGGAGGACGTGCCGGGCGAGCTGGAGAAGGCGGCCGCGCGGGCCCGGGTGCTCGGCGTGTGCGGCGGCGACGGCACGGTCAACACGGCCGCCGAGATCGCCCTGCGGCACGGGCGGCCGCTCGCCGTGCTGCCCGGCGGCACGCTCAACCACTTCGCGTACGACCTGGGGGTGGAGGACGCCCGGGCGCTGGCCGCGGCGATCGGCCGGGGCGACGCGGTCCACGTGGACGTGGGCCGGTTCGTCTGCGGCGACAAGCGGGGCGTCTTCGTCAACACGTGCAGCCTGGGCGTCTATCCGGAGCTGGTGCGCGAGCGGGACCGGTGGTCGCACCGGATCGGCGGTTGGCCCGCCGGGGTGCTCGCGGCGCTGCGCGTGCTGCGTGCCGACCGGCATCCGCTGGAGGCGGAGGTGGGCGGACGGGCCCGGCCGTTGTGGCTGCTGTTCGCCGGGAACGGCACCTATCACCGGATGGGGCTGGCGCCGGCCCGCCGGCTGGACCTGGCGGACGGGCAGCTCGACGTCCGGGTGGTGCACGGCGGACGGCGGCCCGCGCTGCGCCTGCTCGCCGCCGCCCTCGCCGGTCCGCTGACCCGCTCCCCCGCGCACGCCGCCGTCCAGGTCCGCCGGCTGCGGCTGGCCGGTGTCGCCCCGGGCACGCTGCTCGCCTACGACGGCGAGGTCACCGAGGTGGACGGCGAGGTGACGCTGGAGAAGATGCCGGAGGCGCTGGTGGTCTACCGGCCGCTGCCCCAACAGAACTGACACTCCGTCAGTCCGTATTGCGGAATCTTCTGTCTCACCATTCGGCCTGACGCGTACGGTGGGCGCGCAACGCTCACCGACCCGACGAAGGGGTACCGCCATGCCGAAGGCGCAGGAGACCGCCGTCTACACCCACGGGCACCACGAGTCCGTGCTGCGCTCGCACACCTGGCGGACGGCCGCCAACTCGGCGGCGTACCTGCTGGGTTCGCTGGAGCCGCACCTGCGCATCCTGGACGTCGGCTGCGGACCCGGCACCATCACCGCGGACCTGGCCGAGCTGGTCCCGGACGGGCACGTCACGGGCGTCGACCGCGCGCCGGACGTCCTGGAGCGGGCCCGGGCCACGGCGGCCGGACGGGGGCTGACCGGCGTCGACTTCGCGGTCGCCGACGTCCACGCGCTGGACTTCCCCGACGACACCTTCGACGTGGTCCACGCCCACCAGGTGCTCCAGCACGTCGGCGACCCGGTACAGGCGCTGCGCGAGATGGCGCGGGTGACGCGGCCGGGCGGGCTGGTCGCCGCCCGCGACGCCGACTACGCCGCGATGACCTGGTACCCGGCCGCACCCGGCCTGGACGACTGGCTGGAGCTGTACCGGCGGGTGGCCCGCGCCAACGGGGGCGAGCCGGACGCGGGCCGGCGGCTGAAGGCTTGGGCGCTGCGGGCGGGGCTCGCCGACGTCACGGCCACGTCGAGCACCTGGACCTTCGCCACGCCCGGGGAGCGGGAGTGGTGGAGCGGCCTGTGGGCGGACCGCACCCTGGCGTCCGCCTACGCCCGGCAGGCCGTCGAGGCCGGGTACGCCACCGAGGAGCGGCTGCGGGCCGTGGCCGGGGCCTGGCGGGAGTGGGGAACGGCGGCCGACGGCTGGTTCGGCGTGCTGCACGGGGAGATCCTGTGCCGCAAGGGCGGCTGAAACGGCGCTTGCGGGTCACTCGGGCGGCAGGAGGTTCGCCATGGTTCCCATCCTGCTCGTCCTGCTTCTCGTACTGGTCCTCTTCGGCGCCGGGTTCGCCGTGGAGGTGCTCTGGTGGATCGCCGTCGCGGTGCTGGTCCTGTGGCTGCTGGGATTCCTGCTGCGCGGCACGACCGCCGGCGGCACCAGGGGGCGCTGGTACCGCTGGTGACCCGACCGCGGGCGTCACTCCCGGGGCAGCAGCGGTCCGAGCGGCCCGAGGTCCAGGTTGAGGTCCTCGGGCCGCAGCCCGTAGCGCTCGCGCAGCTCCGTCATGCGGTCGTCGAGCAGCATCAGCGTGAGCCCGATCCGCTCCTCCTGCTCCTCGCTCAGGCCGCCTTCGTCGAACCGGCGCAGCGCCTGCCGCTCCATCAGCTGGCGCAGCAGCTCCACCACGGTCAGCACGAGCTTGACCAGGTCCCGTTCGACCGTGTCGGGTTCCAGGTCGAGCCGTTTGCGCGGAGCTGTCACGTCGGATCACCCCAGGGCGCCGGTACCTGTGCGTTCACGGAGCTGATCAGGGCGTTCAGGTCGATGCGGACGAGGTCGACGTCCGCGATGCGCAGCGTGATGTCGCCGGTGATGACCACGCCGCCGGCCAGCAGCCGGTCGAGCAGGTCCACCAGGGCGATCTCACGGCGTTCGATCACCGTCACGGCTTGCCCCCGGCGAAGGAGTAGGCCGCCCAGGGGCCGGTGAGCTCCACCCGGACCCCGGGCATCTCGTCCTTGGTGCGGTCCACGATCTCCACGAACTCCTCGGACTGGGCGCGCGGCACCAGATAGGCCGCGTTCAGCACGTTGCGGCCGGACGCCCCGGACAGCGCGGCGCTCTGCAGCGCGTGCAGCCGGGAGTCCTCGGCGCGCGCGGCCAGCCTCTCGTGCAGCCGGTCCGCGAACTCCTCGGCCCGGCGCAGGCCCGACTCGTGCTCCCGCACGCTCCGGCTGCGCCGGCGCAGGTAGTCCCGCCCGGACATGGCCTTCCCGGCCGCCGGCCCGTTCTCCGCCTCCGGCGCGGCCTCCCCGGAGCCCGCGGCCTCCGGGGAGGCCGCGGGCTCCTCGGCTGTGGACGACTCGGCGTACACCTTCACGCCCCACTCCACCCGGCCCGCCAGCCGGTCCAGGGTGCGCAGGAAGTCGCCCTCGCGGGCCTCCAGCATCATCCGGACGCCGCTGTCGTCCCGGAAGACCGTGCCCAGCCGCAGCGGCAGCGGCGTCGTCACCGTGGTGAGCGCGTCGATCACGCCCTGGTGGGCCCGGGCGGTGGCGGTGAGCCACTCCAGGTCCTCCAGATGGGCGCGCAGCGCCTCCTCGGCGAAGTCCCGTTCCGGCACCGCGCTGACCACCGCGACCAGGCCGCGGTGGTGCAGCAGCTTGGGCGGTGCGCCCGCCACACCCGTCAGCTGGGACTGCAGGGCCGCGCCGAAGGGGCGGCAGACGGCGTACACGTACCGCAGTCCGGTCGTCATGGGCTCTCGCTCTCCTCCTGTGCGCGGCCGGTCTCCAGCGCCGCGAGCCGCTCGCGCAGCTCGGCGTTCTCCCGGGCGAGCTCCTTGCGGCGGGCGCCCGACGACAGGGCCGGGTCTTCCTCCCACCAGTCGATGCCCATCTCCTTCGCCTTGTCGACGGAGGCGACGATGAGCCGCAGCTTGATGGTGAGCAGCTCGATGTCGAGCAGGTTGATCCGGATGTCGCCGGCGATGACGACGCCCTTGTCGAGCACCCGCTCCAGGATGTCGGCGAGGTTGGCGCCGCCGTCGTGGCCGTAGGGCTCGGGCAGGCGGGCCGGTGACGTCATCGGCCGCTCCGGGCGTCGGCGTAACCGTCCCGGTACTCGCCGTCGGTCACCTGGTCATCGGCCGCCTCGTCGTCGGCCACCTCGTCATCGGCCACCTCGTCGTCGGCCGCCTCGTCGTCGGCCACCTCGTCATCGGCCACCTCGTCATCGGCCACCTCGTCATCGGTCGCCTCGTCATAGGCCTCCTCGGGCTCCTCGGTGCCATTCTCCGCCCCGGGCTCCCCGTCCGCGCGAGGATCCTCCTCGTACTCCTCGTCGGGCTCCCGGTCCTCGTCGTACTCGTCCTCGTAGGCCTCGTACCCGCCGTCGTCCTGGTCGGTGCCCGCCTCCTGCGCGGCCTCCTCCTCCTCGGCGACCGCCTCGTCATGGCCGCGAACGACCTCGCCGTCGCGGATCTCGCCGCGCCAGCCGTCCGCCGCCTCGCCCCGGAGGGTGAGGTGCCGGGCGAAGTTCTTCAGGTCGAGCCGGGCGCGGCGGCCCTGGGCGCGCCAGAGGTTGCCGGTCTTCTCGAACAGGCCCTTCGGGTAGTACTCGATCACCAGCAGGACCCGGGTGAGGTTGTCGGCGAGCCGGTGGAAGGAGACGACGCCCTTGGTGGTGCCCTTGGCGCCCTCCGAGGTCCAGGCGATCCGGTCGTCCGGGACCTGCTCGGTGGTGCGCGCCTTCCAGCTGCGGTTGGACCAGAAGACCTTCAGCTGCCAGTCCGAGGTGGTGTCGTCGGCGCGCTCGGCGCTCTTGACGCCCTTGGCGAAGGTGCTGAAGTCCTGGTAGCGGGTCCACTGGTCGTAGGCGGTGCGCAGCGGCACGCCCACGTCCACGTACTCGAGGATCACGGTGGGCCGGTGGCCGGAGCCGCCCTTGCGCCCGCCCTTGCCGGCGGTCAGGTTCTTCAGCGCCCCGGCCACGTTGTCCTTGGCACGGGAGGCGCCCAGCTCCAGCGCGGAGCGCAGCGGCCCCTTGCCCTCGGCGAGCTTGCGGCCGCCGTCGAGGGCGAGCCGGGCGAAGCCGGGGCTCTTGCCGTCGGCGATGTCGTTGAGCTTGCCGGTGGTCTCGCCGAGCTTGCGGCCGAGTCCGGTGAGCAGCCGGGTGGCCTGCGCGGCGAGGTACTCCTGGGCCTCCGCCTTCAGCCGGTCGGCGGCCTCGCCGTGGGCCACCTCGGTGAGCGGGTTGCCGCGGGCCGGGCGGCCCGCCCTGGACGCGGCCGATCCGAGGGTCTCGGTCATCGGTCGTCGCCTCCCTTCGACGTCCGGGACCGCCCCGGGGCGGTCTTCCGGGCGGCCGTCTTCGCGGAGGCGGTGGTCTTGCGGGCGGCGGTGCGCTTGGCGGCCGCCTTCTTCGCCGGGGCCGTCTTGCGCCCGGGCGGCTTCGAGGCGGTCCTGTCCGCCCCGCCCTTCTCGCCCGCCCGCCGCTCGCGGTCCGCCGACCGGGGCTCCCCGGCGTCCGGCTCGTCGTCGTGCCCGGCCTCGTCGTCGTGGTCGTCGTGGCGGGCTCCGGCGCCACGGTCCTCGTCCTCGTACCGGCGGTCGTCGCCGTACCGGTCGTCGTCCCGGTCGCCGTCGCGCTGCTCGTCGTCCCCGAGGCTCCGGCGCCGCGGCACGGCACCGCCCAGCCGATCCCGCACGCCGGCCGTGCGGTCGTGCAGGCGGTCGGCGAGCGCGTCGAGCTGCCGCTCCACGAGGGCGCCCGTCGCCGCGCCGCCCACGCCCCGCAGGTCCTGGCGGAGCTGGTCGCCGAGCTCCTTGAACTGCGGGTTGTTCCGCAGCTGCCCGGACACCAGGTCCGCGAGCGCCCGCGGGGTCAGGTTCATGCGCTTGCCGGCGACGAGCGTGCCGACGGCGAACGCCAGTTTCAGTTTCTTCGTCCGTCCGAGGACGTATCCGGCCCCTACCGCGAGGCCCAGTCCCGCTCGATTCATCGTGACGTCCCGTTGCCCGTTCCCGCGCCGTTGCGCGATGCGATCTCCAGCCGGTCCAGGAGTTCGTCCTCCTCCCGGTCGAACTCCTCCTCGCTGATCTCCCCGGCCTCCAGCCGCTCCTCCAGCCGGGCCAGCTCGGCCCGGATCGTGGCCGGGTCGTAGTAGATGCGCTCGGCCTCGTGGAGCACCTGCCGGATGGCCCAGGCGCTGCCGCGCACCGGGGCGAACGGCAGCAGCAGCACCTCCGAGATCAGGCCCATGCCGTCACCCGGCCCCGGTGCCCAGGCCGCCGGCCGTGCTGCCGGCCGGCTCGGCGGGACCGGTCTCGACGAAGCTGTACGGGGGCAGCGGGCCGTTCACGCGCACCTCCAGGTGCGGCAGGTCCTTGCGCGCCCGCTCCACCGCGGCCAGGAAGTCCTCCGCCGCGTGCCGGTCCACCAGGAACGACACGTTGGCGAGCCAGCCCGTGGACTCCGGGCCCACGCCGACCGCCTCCGCGGCCGGCTCCAGGATCTCCTGGAGCGCCCGGGCGTCCCCGGCCTCCTTGGCCTTGACCGCGGCCGCGACCATCTCGCCCAGCCGGATCTTGTCCTCGTAACTTCCGCCGCCCGACGTGCGGTTGGCCTCGGCGAGCGCGCGGATCTCCGGGCTCTCGGCCATCACGTGGTGCAGGACGGCTTCCTCGACGTGGTTGGCCTTGATGTTGTACTCGATCCGGCCGTCCAGCGCCGTCAGGCGCTCCTGGTAGTGCTCGGCGCGCTCGGCCAGCACGCCGGTGACCGCCGTGTCGTCCGGGGCGACGCTGCCGAACCGCATCGGCAGCACGCACCCGGCCGATCCGGCCTCGGCGAGCACGTTCTGATGGGCCAGCAGGTCCTTGCGCTTGGGGCGCAGCCCCTCGGGCGCGTCGCTGACGATCGCCGCCAGGCCGCCCTCCTTCAGGACGCGCACGGGCCGGGCCGGGTCGCCGACGCCGCCCATGCCGTCCGGGAGCGCGGGGTGCGCGCTCGCGGTGATGCCGTAGACGTACGTGCTCACTCCTGCTCCTCCCTGCGGCGGCTGGACGTGGTCTTGCGGGCGCGCGGGCGGGGCTCGGCCTCGCCTTCGTCACGCGCCTGCTTGAAGGCGTCGGAGATGGTCTGCGCGGCGCCGGACAGGGCGCCCTTGGACTTGCCGCGCGCGCCGGACTCGGTGATCTGGCCGACGACGTCGGGCAGGCCGGGGCTCTTGCGCGGACCCGACTCCAGGTCGAGGCGGTTGCACGCCTCGGCGAAGCGCAGATAGGTGTCGACACTGGCGACGACGACCCGGACGTCGATCTTCAGGATCTCGATGCCGACCAGGGAGACGCGGACGAATGCGTCGATCACGAGCCCCCTGTCGAGCACGAGTTCCAGTACGTCGTAGAGGCCGCTGCTGCCGCCTCCACCGCCGGTCTGCTGTGCCGGGACAACGGTCATGCCGGCTCTTCCTCCTTGTCGGTGGGTGTGGCTGTCGGTGGGTGTGGCCGGGGCCGGGCGGGTCTAGCGGCCGCCCGGTCCGCGGGCGTCGGCCCGCCCGCGTTCGTAGCGGCGGACGCGCCGGTAACCGGTGAGCTGTCCGCCGTGGTCGAGTTCGACCTGGTAGCTCGCCATCAGGCTCATCGTGTCGGGCACCCGGGCGAGTTCGAGGACCTCGACCTCCAGGGCCCAGCCGTCCTCGGTCTGTGTGAAGGACGACACCGATTCGGCGTCCATGCCGGTGAGTTCCGCCAGTTGGGCGCGCGCGTGGCGCAGCACCTGCATGGGGCTCGGCCGGTCGGCCGCCGTACCGTCTTCCCGCTGCGCGGAAGACTCCTGGTTCTTGGGGGAGTTACGTGAATCCTGCGAATCTGACGTGTTCTTTGTGTTCGACATGGCCACCTCGAAGTTCGGGTGGCCGCTCATGTCTTGGCCAAACCTTCGGAACCCGCGCGCTTTCGCCGCAGGACGTGTCGCGCCTGCGCAGCGGCGGTACGTGTGTCGGCCACGCACCGGGCGGTGCGTGGCCGTGACGGTGGCGGCGGGAGCCGGGGGTCAGCCGCGCAGCGCGTTCAGCCGGCGCCGGGCCGGGCCGAGCGCGCGGCCGCGGGCCGTCACCCCGGCCCAGGGGTTGGTGCGGGCCTGGTCGACGGCGTCGGCGACGGTCCAGCGGCGCGGCCCGAAGCCGGGGTGGTCGAGCTGGTCCCAGGCGACGGGCACGGCGACCGGCGCGCCGGGCCGGGCCCGTACGGTGAAGGGGGCGACGGCGGTCTGCGCGTAGCCGTTGCGCTGCACGTCCAGGTAGAGCCGGTCGCCGCGGTCCTTCTTGCGGGCGGCGGTGGTGAGCCGGTCGGGGTGCGCGGCGGCGAGGGCGTCGGCGACGTCCCGGGCGAACGCGCGCACCTCGTCGAAGTCGTGGTGGCCGTTGAGCGGCACGACGACGTGCAGCCCGCGCGAGCCGGTGGTCATCAGTGCCGAGGGCAGCCCCAGTTCGTCCAGCAGTTCCCCGAGCAGCCAGGCCGCCTCCCGCACCGGGCCGAAGGAGTCGCCGGACGGGTCCAGGTCGAACACCATCCGGTCCGGCCGGTCGAGCCGTCCGGACCGGGAGAGCCAGCGGTGCAGCGTGAGGCACCCCTGGTCGGCGAGGTGGACCAGGGTGGCGGCGTCCTCGCAGACGGTGTGGCGGACGGTGCCGCCCTCCTTGGGCACCTCGACGCGCGTGATCCACTCCGGACAGCTCTCCGGCGTGTTCTTCTGCATGAACCCGGGGCCGCCCAGGCCGTCCGGGCGCCGCTCCAGCATCAGCGGACGGCCGCGCAGGTGGGGCAGCATGAACGGGGCGACGGCCCGGTAGTACTCGACGAGGTCGCGCTTGGTGTACTCCTCGGCGTCCTCGCCGCCGGGGAAGAGCACCTTGTCCGGACGGTGCACCTCGACGGTGCGCCGGCCCGCCCGCACGGTGGTGGCCCCGTCACCGGTCACCGCACGACCGCCTGTTCGACCAGCAGCTGGACGGCGGCGGTGATCGACTCGGCGTCGATGCCCGCGGCGTGCAGCTGCTGGTCGGGGGCGGCCGAACCCGGCATGGTCCGCACCGCCAGGCGCACCAGCCGCGGCATGGGGCGCCCGTCGAGGAAGGCGTCGAGGACCGCGTCGCCGAGGCCGCCCTCCGGGTGGTGGTCCTCGACGGTGACCAGGCAGCCGGTGTCCTCCGCGGCCTGGCGCAGGGTCAGCCGGTCGACCGGCTTGACCGAGTACAGGTCGATCACCCGCACCTGGATGCCCTCGCGGTCCAGCGCGTCGGCGGCGGCCAGCGCCTCCGGTACGGTGACGCCCGCCGCGACCAGGGTCAGCCGGTCGGTCGCGGAGGAGCGCAGCACCTTGCTGCCGCCCACCTCGAACTCCTCGTCGGGACCGTAGATCACCTGGTTCTTGCCGCGCGAGGTGCGCAGGTAGCGGATGCCGTCCAGGTCGGCCATGGCGGCGACGAGGCGGGCGGTCTGGTTGGCGTCGCACGGGTACAGCACGGTCGAGCCGTGCACGGCCCGGAACATGGCCAGGTCCTCCAGGCCCATCTGCGAGGGCCCGTCCGGCCCGATCGCGACGCCCGCGTGCGAGCCGACCAGGTTGATCCCGGCGCCGCTGACCGAGGCCATGCGGACGAAGTCGTACGCGCGCGTGAGGAAGGCCGCGAACGACGAGGCGTACGGCACCCAGCCGCGCGAGGCGACGCCCACCGCGGCGGCCACCATCTGCTGCTCGGCGATGTAGCACTCGAAGAACCGCTCGGGGTACTCCTTGGCGAACGCCTCGGCCCGCGTGGAGTCGCTCACCTCGCCGTCGAGCGCGACGACGTCGCCGCGGCCGGCGCCCAGCGCGGCGAGCGCCTTGCCGTAGGCGTCCCGGGTCGCCACCTCCTCGCCCTGCTCGAAGCGGGGCAGCCGGACCTGCTCCTCGCGCACGGCGTGCAGCAGGCGCGCGGCCGGCGGCTCCTGCACGTGGACGCTCAGGGAGCGGGGGCCGCCGAGTTCGGCGACGGCCTCCTCCGCGTCGGGCAGCGGCTTGCCGTGCAGCCCCTCGCGGTCCTCGACCGCCTCGACGCCCTTGCCCTTGAGGGTGCGGGCCAGGACGGCGGTCGGCTGGCCCTTGGTCGAGACCGCCTCCCCGTAGGCCCGGTCGATCGCGTCCACGTCGTGCCCGTCGATCTCGACGGTGTGCCAGCCGAACGCCTGGAAGCGGCGGGCGTAGGCGTCGAGGTCGTGGCCGTGCCGGGTGGGGCCGCGCTGGCCCAGCCGGTTGACGTCGACGATCGCCACCAGGTTGTCCAGGTGCTCGTACGCGGCGTGCTCGGCCGCCTCCCACACCGAGCCCTCGGCCAGCTCGCTGTCCCCGCACAGCACCCACACGCGGTAGTCCGTACGGTCCAGCCGCCGGCCGGCCAGCGCGATCCCGACCCCGACCGGCAGGCCCTGGCCCAGCGAGCCGGTGGCCGTCTCCACCCACGGCAGCCGCCGCGGCGTGGGGTGTCCCTCCAGCCTGCTGCCGAGCTGCCGGAAGGTGAGCAGCTCGCCGTCGTCGATGGCGCCGGCCGCCTTGTACGCCGAGTACAGCAGCGGGGAGGCGTGGCCCTTGGACAGCACGAAGCGGTCGTTGCCCGGGTGGTCCGGACGGTCGAAGTCGTAGCGCAGGTGGTGGGCGAGGAGGACGGCCATCAGGTCGGCGGCGGACATCGACGACGTCGGGTGCCCGGAGCCTGCGGCGGCGGAGGCCCGCACACTGTCCACACGCAACTGCTGGGCCAGCTCGACGAGTTCGCGGGTGTTCATCGGTCTCCTTCGTCGGGAGTGTCGGTGCGCTTCACGGGCCCGGGGGACGGGTGTCCCGCGCCGGGCCCGGGAGCGGGCTGCTTCTCTGCGGGTGCCCCGGCGGGCTGTCCCTCAGCCGGTTCCCCGCCCGGTCGGTCCTCGGCGGGCTCGCCGCCGGGCCGGTCCTTCGCCGGCTCGGTGCCGGGCCGGCTCTTCGCGGCTTCCCCACCCCGCTGGTCCTTCGCCGGCTCGGCGCCGGAAGCGGGACCGGACGCGGGCGAACCGCTGTCGGCACCGGCACCGGAACGGGCGTCGCCGGCACCGGAGCCGGGACCGGCCGCGGCGGCATCGGCGCCGCCGCCGTCACCGGCGCCGGAAGCGGCGGCGCCCCCGGGGCCCGACCGGGCCGCGGCCTCCGCCCCGTCCCCGGACCGCGCCGGGGACTCCCCCGGCACCCGCGCCAGCTCCGGCGAAGCCGTGTCCAGCGGCACCGACCCGGACCGGACGAGCCCCAACTGCACGGCCTGGCGCGGCAGTACGGCGTCCAGCAGCCAGTCGGCCGCCACCCGCACCCGGTTCCCCGGCATCGCGGCGAGGTGGTACCCGCGGGTGACCGCTCCGGCGGCGACCCCGGACAACGACACGCCCAGCGGATTCGCCGCCGCCTTGGCGCCGCCCAGGTCGACCACGAACCCCAGGTCCCGGTGCCGGTAGGCCTGCCGCTCCCCCACACCGAAGGACGCGGCGATGTTGTGGGCGCACACCTTGCCGTGCCGCCAGGCGTGCTGCGCGGTCATCGGGGTGTACTCCCCCGGGCGCTCCAGGTCCGGCACGGCGGCGGCGTCCCCGCAGGCGTACACCTCGGGGCGGCCCGGCACCCGCAGGTAGGGGTCGACCAGCAGCCGGCCGCGTTCCAGGGGCAGTTCGAGGCTCCCCACGAGCGGGTCGGGCCGTACGCCCACGCACCACACGACCGTGCGGGTCTCGACGTACTCCCCGTCGGTCAGCAGCACCCCGCCGTGCGTGGCCTCCTTCACGGAGGTGCCCATCCGCACGTCGACGCCCCGCTGCCGCAGCACCCGGTCGGCCGTGGCGGAGAGCCGTTCGTCCAGCTCGGGCAGGACGCGCGGGGCGACGTCCAGCAGGATCCAGCGCGGCCGCATGCCCTCCCGCAGCGGGTGCTTGCGCACCTGCGCGTCGGTGAACAGCTGCCCGTGCGCGGCGACCTCGGTCCCGGTGTAGCCGGCGCCGACCACCACGAAGGTGCAGCGCGCGGCGCAGTTCCCGGGGTCCCCGGCGGCCGCCAGCTCCACCTGCCGGGTCACGTGGTCGCGCAGGTACAGCGCCTCGGGCAGGCTGCGGAAGCCGTGGGCGTGCTCGGCGACGCCGGGGATGGGCAGCAGCTTGTTGACGCTGCCCGCGGCCAGCACCAGCCGGTCGTAGCGCAGCACGCCCTCCCCGCCCTCGGGGTCGGAGTAGTGCACGGTCCGCGCGTCGAGGTCGACGCGGCCGGCCTCGCCGAGGACCAGCCGCACCCGCGGCAGCGTGCCGGACAGCGAGACGGTCACCCGGCGCGGCTCCAGTACCCCGGCGGCCACCTGGGGCAGCAGTGGCAGATACAGGAAGTAGTCGGTCGGGTTGAGCAGGGTGATGTCGGCCTTGCCCCTGGCCAGCCGCGACAGTTCGCGGGCCGTCCGGTAGCCGGCGAAGCCGGCGCCGACGATCACGATGCGGGGTCGACTCACGGTCTTGCCTCCGGCGGTCGTCTCGTACGAGGTGTTCCGCGTCCCCCTGGTCAGGGCACCCAAACGCGGACGGCCCCCCGTTCGGCCGGGCGTTTGGCGCACCGGCGGCCGGTTACCCGGCGGGCACCCACCCCACCCGCCCCCCATGCGGAGGTACCTCATGCCCCAGTACGGCTACTTCCTCTCCTGTGAGGAGTTCGGCCCCGCGGATCTCGTCGAGCAGGCCAGGATGGCGGAGCAGGCGGGGTTCGAGGCCCTGTGGATCTCGGACCACTACCACCCGTGGAACGACGCCCAGGGGCAGAGCCCCTTCGTCTGGTCGGTGATCGGCGCGCTCTCCCAGGCGGTGTCCCTGCCGATCGAGACCGCGGTGACCTGCCCGACGGTCCGGATCCACCCGGCGGTGGTGGCGCAGGCCGCCGCGACCAGCGCGGTGATGACGAACGGCCGCTTCCGCCTCGGGGTGGGCACGGGCGAGGCGCTCAACGAGCACATCATGGGACACACCTGGCCGCCCGCCTCCGTCCGGATGGAGATGCTGGAGGAGGCCGTGCAGGTGATGCGCAGGCTGTTCACCGGCGAGGAGGTCAGCCACCACGGCACCCACTACACGGTGGAGAACGCCCGCCTCTACACGGTCCCCGACGAGCCCGTCCCGATCGACATCTCCGGCTTCGGCCCGAAGGCGACGGCGCTGGCGGCGCGCGTCGGCGACGGCTACATCACGATGTCGCCCGACGAGTCGATGGTGGAGCAGTTCCGCAAGGGCGGCGGCGGGGCGAAGCCGGTGAGCGGCGGGACCAAGGTCTGCTACGGCACCGACCGGGACGAGGCGGTGCGCACCGTGCGCCGGTTGTGGTCGAACCAGCTGCTGCCCGGCGAGATGGGCCAGGTGCTGCCCTCGCCGCGCCACTTCGAGCAGCTGGAGCCGCTGGTCACCGAGGAGATGGTCCGCGAGAACACGGTCTGCGGCGACGACGTCGACGACCACGTCTGCGCGCTCGCCGCCTTCGCCGAGGCCGGCTTCGACCGGGTCTACGTCAACCAGATCGGCCCCGGCCAGCGCGGCTTCTTCGACTTCTACCGCACCAAGGTGCTGCCGCAGCTGCCGCGGTGAGGGGGCCTGCCCGACGCGCCCGGCTCATGCGGCTAACCGGCCCACCTGGCCCGCCCGGCTCATCCGGCCTGAACGGCGGGTCGGGCGGGTCAGCCGGCGCGCGGCCAGCACGCCGACGCCGACGGTGAAGCCGTGGCCACCGGTCCGGAGCGACGGGACATCCACCCGTGCGGACGACGGCGTCGACGGCCTGGGCGTCGGCCACGTCCACCGGCATCACGAGCGGCTCACCGCCCGCGCGCCGCCCGTGGTCAGCCGCCGCGGCGAGCCCTTCGCCCCGCGGGCCGGCGGCGCGACCCGGTCGCCGCGGGCGGCGCGG
>NZ_JBHMCY010000078.1:0-16625 GCF_042430725.1 Streptomyces cinereospinus
TCGCGAGCGCAGGCCCTTGACAACACGCACCAGCCGCAAACTTCACGGCCTTGGTGCTAGCGCTCCCGCCGGGGCAGCAGCATGTCGGTGAGACGCCGGGCGATGTCCGGCCCCATGTCCCGCTCGGCCGCCGCGAGAGCGCCGGCGTCGCGGACGACCGGCGGCAGTGACCAGCCGTGGACGGCCCGGAGGGCACATCCGCGCAGCGCGGCCTCTTCGAACGCGAATGCCAGGAGGGCGTCGCAGGCATGGTGGATGTCCACCCCGACGACCACGTCGCGGCGAAGGCCGTGGTGAGGGACCGCTCGCTCATCGTGCGGGGGTCCCGTTCCCCGTACGAGCACGACCGGTTGCCCGGTGGCGCCGATCGTGGCCAGGCCGACCGGCCCCACCAGGAAACCTCTGACGCGGCCGAGGCCTCGTGAGCCGAGCACCAGTAGTTCCGCCTCGGCCGCCCGAGCAGCCAGTTCCGGTGCGGGGCGGCCGGACAGGCGCACCGTGGCGGCCGTGAGCCCGGGGTGGTGCTTCGACACGTCGCTCGCGGTACCGGCGAGCACCCTGTCGGCCCACCGGTGCTGCTCCCGTGCGGGCGCCGCCGGAGCGGGGGCGGCGCCGGACCACTGGTCGGCGACCGCTACGCGCAGTGCCGGCCCGCGGAGCAGCGGCTCATCGGCGGCCCACTGCGCCGCATGGAGGCTTTCGGCCGAGCCGTCCACGCCGAACGGTCAGGTGGCGGGACGTGCTCCGCACCTCCCGTCGGCCGGGCGCGCCCCGCGGGGCCTCCGGTGCGAACGCCTGGCATCCGGCCCTCGTCGTCGTGCCGGTTCACGACGCCCGCCCGTGGTCGGCGGCGTAGGCCGCGAAGACGTCCGTCGGTGTGCCGCCCGTGTGCAGGAAACGCTGGTCGAGGATGGCGGCGAGATCAGCCAGCGCACCGGCGAGCAGCCGGCCCGCCAGTCGTACGTCCGGCCTCCCGGCCGCCTGCCCGTGCTCGGCGAGCGCGGCGGCGTAGCCGACCGTGGCCGCCAGCGACGAGTGGTCCTCCCCGTCGTGGAAGTAGTACGCCTCGGCGTACTGCGTGAAGTCGATCCGCACGCGGGCCACTTCGACGGCCAGGCCGTCCAGCAGCAGTGCTCCCGCGGTGCTGTCGAGCTGTCGCGTCGCCGGGTCCGCGTCGCGCAGGAGTGCCAGCCGGACGGCCAGGACCCTTCTGCGTGTCAGGGCCGGGTAGATCTCCAGCACCCAGGAGACCGTGGCCGTCAGGAGGGCGAAGCCGACGAGGGCCTCCAGCGGCGAGACCAGGCGCAGCCATCCTTCGCCGGGCGTGATGTCCCCCAGCCCCAGGGTCGCGACCGTGACGAGCGACAGGTACACCGAGTCGAGCAGCGCCGGCTCCTGTGCCGCCTCGGAACCGGGCGAGAAGGTGAAGGCCGCGGGCATGTGGGGCCAGTAGACGATCGCCCAGCCGAGGACGACGGTGCCGGCCCACACGCCCACGACCGTGACCATGGCGAGCGGGCCGACCAGCCCGACCACCCGCCCGCGGGTACGGAAGCGCCGGGCCAGTCGCCACAGCGCCGTCATGACGAGGCGGCTCAGGCCGCCGTGACGGGTGGGGTGCCACAGCGTGTGGAACAGGTCCCGCAGGGTGACCATGACGAGCCCCGCGCCCAGCAGGGAGACCAACCACTCCACCTGTACCTCCTCCCGCGGTCCGGTCCCCCGAAGCCGACTGGGGCTTCCGGAGCGTAGGCCGGCCATGACACCGCCGTCGGGCCGAATCGCCGCGCTCACGGCCCGCTTCCCCCGGATCAACTCGTCGGGAGCACCAGCGCGGGGCTTCCCCGGGGGGGCGACGGTGACGGCCCGGTCGGCCATCGCGTGGTGCCGCTCTGGATGTCGGCGATACGGCGGTGTCGTCGGCATCGGCGATGTCACGGGTGCCGTTCGCCGACATCGCCACTCGCCGACGGCCGTGGGACCTCCCCCGTCGGTGACGCGGCCGTCCTCTGCACGTCCCTCCCACCGCCTACGAGGCGGGGGTGCGGAACGGACATGGGAGCCGAGACGTCCTGGTGGTGGGTGCGGGCCCCGTCGGTCTCGCCGCGGCCGTCGTCGCGCGGCTCCCGTCGCCCCGTCGGATCACCGTGGCGGACCTGTCCACCGCGAGACCGGAGGCCGCGGCCCGACCGCGGCCGGCCGATGCCGCCGAACCACCGGGTGATCGCCGAACTCTCCGAGGAGCCCGGAGCCGGTGCGGTCGTCGAGGCGGCGGGCGAACCGGACGGCTTCGTCCTGTGCTACCCGCGCCGTCCGTACGGGAGAGCACATCGCCGATCGGCAGTGACGCACCGCCGGTGAACCGCCGGCGGGAAGCCTCACGCCCACCGGCACCCGCGGCCTCCCGCGGCTGCCGTCCGCCCACGGCTCAGTCTCGCATCGCTCGACCGGTGCCGCCCCGTCACTGGGCCGGCATCGCGACGTCAGTCCGGGCCGTCCGCGCGCCCCCGCCCGCTCCGCCGCCGGACGCTCCTCTCGGCTGGCGCGACGGCGGGGGTCGCGGCAGCGTGGGAAGGGCAGAGAGCAGTTGCTGAGTGAGGTGACCATGCAATCTCCCGAAGCGGTACCACGGGTGGTCGTGGGCCTGGACGGATCCCCCTCGTCTCACGCCGCCCTGCGGTGGGCCGACCGGTACGCACGGAACGTGGGCGGTGTCGTGGAGGCGATCCACGTATGGGACACGCCCTCCGCCAGGGGCTGGAGCGGACCGGCGATCGATCCCGACTTCGACCTCGAGCAAGCACGGTCGGTCTTCGCCGAAGAGCTGCGTGCCGTGTTCCCCGGCGAGCGTCCGGCGCGTCTGAAGGAGCACCTTGTCGAGGGTGACCCGTCCGAGGCTCTGATCCAGGCCTCCGAGGGCGCCGAACTCCTTGTCGTGGGCCGCCGGGGCCGGGGCGGCTTCGCGAGAGCGATGCTCGGGTCGGTCAGCCAGCGCTGCGCGCAGCACGCCACCTGCCCGGTGGTGGTGGTCCCCGAGGAGCAGCGTTCGGCCCATTGAACCGCACCGCGCGGATCGCCTGCTCACCGCGCGGTGCGGGACGACCAGGCCCTCGCCGATCCTGGATTTGATCTTTGTCTCGGCTCGTGCTCCTGCGGCCGGTGTCGTCCGGAGCCGGGCGTCCCTGACGCAGGCTCGGGTACCTCGGCGGACGCGGCTCGCTGGACGCCGCTCACGGCGGCGGGACCGCTCGGCCCTCGTGCCCGGATGGGACCCGCTGGTGACGCGGGGACCCGCGGGACGCGGACCGCGGGCTGTCGCGGGGGCTCGGAGCCTCGGGGACGCAGGCTCGGGTACCTCGGCGGACGCGACTCGCTGGACGCCGCTCACGGCGGCGGGACCGCTCGGCCCTCGTGCCCGGATGGGACCCGCTGGTGACGCGGGGACCCGCGGGACGCGGACCGCGGGCTGTCGCGGGGGCTCGGAGCCTCGGGACGGAAGGAGAAGCACTGAGCAGCTTGGTGACCGTAGGAGGCGACGGTTCGGAGCGCAGCCTCGACGCCGTCGCCTGGGCGGCCCGGGAGTCCGAGTACCGTGATGCCACGCTGCGCGTGGTGCACGTGCGGACCTGGCCGCCGGCCGTGGCATGGGATCCCGTGCCGGCCCGGGCGGCCACGGACCGGCTCCGCGAGGAAGCGAAGCACCTGGTGGACGACGCGGTGGCCCGGACACGGTCGATCGCACCGGCCATCGACGTCTCGGGGCTGGTCCTGACCGGCGAACCACGGACCGTGCTGGAGCAGCAGTCCCGGTCGTCGCAACTGATCGTGGTGGGCAGCGGAGGCCGGGGCGGGTTCACAGCCCTGCTGCTGGGCTCGACCGCGACCGGGCTCGCGGCCCACGCACGGTGTCCCGTCCTCGTCGTACGGGAGCAGGCAGCCCCGTCCGGGCCGATCCTGCTCGGGGCCGACGGATCCCCCGCCGGCGCGGCGGCCGCCCGGTTCGCCCTGGAGGAGGCCGCCGCGCAGGGCGCGCGAGTCGTCGCCCTGCACGCGTGGACGTGGCCTGGCGCGAGGCAGCGGGCGCGTCCCTCGGCGGCGGTCCGGCGGCGCACAGGCCTTCCCGTCACCGGCGGAACCTCCCGGCCCACAGGGGCTCCACCTGCTCCCACTCGGCGCCCCACTGCGCGAACCTCCTCCGGTCCAGTACGTGACGCACGCCTGCCCGCGCGGCGAAGACCCCGGCGGCCACGGCCGTGGCCGCCGCACCGCCCGCGAACCAGCCAGTGGTCACGGCCTGGGGCTGGGTCATCGGCGGGCTGGTGACGGCCCCGTCGCCGGTCACCCACACCCTCACGGTGGCGCCCTCGGGCGTGTCCCGCTCCACCAGGGTGGTTCCCGTCCGCTCCGTTCCCCTGTCGTCGGCCCAGTGGACCCGCGCCTGCCGCTTCGTCGCCTCGCCGACCCGCTCAGTGATCGACGCGACCCGGGCGTCGGCCTGCTGCCGCTCGGCCGACTGGATCCGCACGGTGCGCATCGACGACTCGTACGCCGCCGGCCCCGCGCTGAGCGCGGCCACCGGCAGGCCGAGGACGAGGACCAGCATCAGCAAGGCGCGGAACCAGGACTCGCACCTGTCGGACGTGCGTCGCAGGGGGTTCGCCCCGTTCGGCACATGCTTCCTGTGCGGCGGGACCGGACCGGACGCGTGCGGCAGCTTCCGTGCACTCATGACTCGGCCTCCAGCGGTTCGCTGGTCCGTGACCCCATCACTGTCGTCCCAGTATCGGACGGCGACGCCTTCGGTCACAGGGCCGAAGGTCCTCACGGACACGACGTCGGTCCCGCAGGGGCCGACGTCGACGCAGTCCGTCTCCCGCGCATCCGGTCATCGGGCACCGGCCATGCGGCCATCCGGTCATGCCGTCACCCGGTCGTGCGGTCATCCGGGGAACGGCCGCGGTCCGGCACCCGGCCCCGCCGCGGTGGCGAGCGGCCCGGCATGCTCGGCATCGGGCGATTCACTGGAACGCCGTGTGGATCTCCTGTACTGCGCCCCCGCATGCCGCCACACGGCAGGGCGCCCAACGCGCGGCAGCTCGTTGGACCCGTACCTCTCCAGCCTGGCCCGGGCCTGAGCGAGGGGCAGGCCGCGCCGCGACGTGCCCAGCGCGGTGAAGACCTCTCCGGCGGGGAGTCCCGGCACCGGGGGACGCGGGCTGGTACCGGACGTGGCAGCGACCGCCTCGTCCCTCCCTCCGTCCGGTTCCAGCGGGTCCGCACTCGCCGGTTCGCCGCTCATGACCGTCGGCGCCCTCTCATCGTGCGACGGGCCGGCCGGCGAGGACAGGACCCTCCGGGAGACAGGTACCGGGCCGTTCGCCGCCTCACGCCGGGACCGTGATGACGGGGCAGCGGGCGTG
The DNA here is from genome assembly GCF_042430725.1 of Streptomyces cinereospinus. Taxonomy (NCBI): domain Bacteria; kingdom Bacillati; phylum Actinomycetota; class Actinomycetes; order Kitasatosporales; family Streptomycetaceae; genus Streptomyces; species Streptomyces cinereospinus. The sequence goes on from NZ_JBHMCY010000078.1 coordinate 5,421, forward strand.
GTGCAGCACGCCCTGGCTGACCGAGCCCAGCAGCATGCCGGCGAACCCTCCGCGCCCCCTGGTTCCCACGACCAGGCCCAGGGCGTGTTCCGAGGCCCCCCGTCAGGACCTGCACCGGGTGCCCGCGGACCACCTCGTGGTGCAGCTCTGTCCCCGGGTGCCTCGCGGTGCGGCCCGCGACCGCCTCCGAGAGCACCCGGCGGCACTCCCCCACCGCGGCTTCCTCGTCGAGGACACCGAGAAGCGGCGGATGCCACACATACAGGGCCCGCACAAGCGCTCCGCGCAGAGCCGCCTCCCCGAACGCCACGTCCACCGCCGCGGCCGAATGCCGGCTGCCGTCGACACCGACCACGAAGTACGCGGGCTGCCCGGCGACGTGCTCCGGCTCCGGCACCACCGCGACCGGGCAGGGAGCGTGGGCGGTGAGCGGGAGGACCACGGAGGCCGCGGAGAACATCCCGCGCCGCCTGCTCAGGTGCCAGGAGCCCACCACGACCAGGGCGGCGCCCCGAGCCTCCTCGCGCAGGACCCACGCCGGCTCTCCTTCCGCCAGCAGCGTCGACACCTCCACCGCCGGACACCGGGACTCGACGAAGGCGACCGCCTCCTCGAGCAGCTGAGCACCCAGCCCGTGCAGCGCGCGGTTCCACTCCTCCCAGGACGGCCGTTCCTTCCCCGACCGGTATCCGCCGGTCGGCACGCCCTGGGCGAGGACGAGCCGCAGCGGCAGGTGACGCCGATCCGCCTCGTCGGCGGCCCAGGCGAGGGCCAACCGCTTCGCGGGGTCCGGGTCGACGCCCACCACGATCGTCCGACGCCCGTCCGCACCGGTCATGGCACCTCCAGGGATCTCCGCGACACCCGTCCGTGCACTGTCTCTTCCAGCCTCACCCCTGCCGTCGGGTGCCGCCACGCCACGGCTCCGCACCGCCGGCCGGCTCGTCTCTCGCACCGCACCATGCGGGGTGTCGCACGCCGGCGAAGGCTGGACGGAGCGCGGCGGCGCACCCGCGGCGGCACACCAGCGCCGGCCGGCCCGAGCGGCCGTCAGGGACCGGCCGGCAGGTGAGGAGGCAGGTGAGAAGGAGGAACTGTCGTGGCGCATCCGGTCGTCGTGGGAGTGGACGGCTCGCCATCGAGCCCGCACCCGGTGGAGATCGGGGCACGGGTGGCCGGCCCGCGCGGCGTGGGCCTACGGCTCGTGCACGCCTTCGGGGGGCCGTCGATGCCCGCCCTGCTCGGCTCGGTCGGCCAGGCCCCGCTGCGCCACGCGCACTGCCCCGTCGCCGTGGTGCGTGGCGGAAGCCGGGATGCTGACAGGCCATGACCCGTCGGTGACGCCTCCGCGGCTTGCGACGCCGCAGCGCTCACATGTGCTGTGACTTCAGGGGTGTCCCGGCCTGGTCGGCGAGCCACCCCCCGGGCGGGACGGCACACTTCGTCGCGGGCGAGGGCCAGCAGCCGGTCCAGGACCCGGGGTCCGCCCGCCCGCACCCCGTCGTGCTCGAACTCGTCGGTGACCCAGGCAGGTCCTGGCCCGCCCTGTCGCTCGCGACGACCTCGCGGACGTAGAGGTCGACGGTCTCCCCCGCCGGGTCGTCGTGGTCGAGGGGCACGGTGAAGTGGCGGTCGGTGAGGACGACGCCGGGCTGGCGGCAGACGCTCAACGGGGCTCCCGGTGCGGACGAGGTTGCGGACCGCGTCCCGGTTCAGTACATCGCGCGCCGCCCGCCACCGCCGGGGATCACGCACGGCTGCTGAACGCCGGGTCAGGGACGGGTGCCTGCGGTGCTGACCGGCGGGTCAGGGGCGCCGGGTGCGGGCCGGACGGCGGTCAGCGGCCCGGGAGGCGGGAGCGGCGGACCACCAGTTCCGGCTGGAGCACGACCCGGCGGTGTTCGTGCCGGGCCGGGCCGCCGTCCCGCCCGCTCTCCTCCAGCAGCAGGCCGGCCGCCAGGGCGCCCATCCTGACGGCGGGCCGGCGTACGGACGTCAGCGGTACGGCGGCCGCGGCGGCGAACTCCCCGTACCAGCTCGCCGCCGCCCGCCCGAGCGCCCGGTTCGCGCACGCCGAGGGCCTGTTGCTCACCCCCGGCCTGCTGTCGTACTGGCTCACCGGGGAACAGGGCACCGAGCTCGCCAACGCCTCGACGACCCAGTTCGGCGGCCCCCGGACACGGGACTGGTCGTACGGCGTGGCCGCGCGGCCGGGCGTCGGCTCGCGCCCCGCACTACCCTGCACACGTCGGATGATCGACCCCGAGGAGCCGCGATGCGTGTCGCCCTGTTCCTGACCTGTGTCAACGACACGCTCTGTCCGGACACCGGGCGCGCCGTGGTGAGTCTGCTGACCAGACTGGGCGTCGAGGTCGACTTCCCGATGGCCCAGACCTGCTGCGGGCAGGCCCACTACAACACCGGCTACCGGCGGGAGGCGGAGCCACTGGCCCGGCACTTCTCGGAGGTCTTCGGGGAGTACGAGGCGATCGTGACCCCGTCCGGGTCGTGCGGGGCGATGGTGCGGGAGCTGTATCCGCGCATGGGGGCGCGGGCACGGGCCGAGGGGCGCGGGACGGCGCTGGCGACCGCGCTGGCGCCGGTGGTGCAGAAGACGTACGAACTCAGCGAGTTCCTGGTGGACGTGCTGGGGGTGACGGACGTCGGCGCGTACTACCCGCACCGGGTGACGTACCACCCGACCTGCCACGGACTGCGCGGGCTGGGCCTCGGGGACCGGCCCCGCAGGCTGCTGGAGGCGGTGCGGGGGCTGGAACTGGTCGAGTTGCCGGGCGCGCAGGAGTGCTGCGGGTTCGGCGGCACCTTCGCGGTGAAGAACGCCGACGTCTCGGCGGCGATGGGCGCCGACAAGGTGCGCAACGCCGAGTCGACCGGCGCGGAGGTGCTGTGCGCGGCGGACAGCTCCTGCCTGCTGCACATCGGCGGCACCATGAGCCGGCTGCGCACCGGGATGCGGCCGGTGCACATCGCGGAGATCCTGGCGAGCACGGAGGAGGAACCGGCACTGTGAGCGGAACGTTCGTCGGCATGCCGGCCTTCCCGGCGGCCGCGCACGAGGCGGTGCGCAACCCCACCCTGCGCGGCAACCTGCGGCACGCCACGCACACCATCCGCGCCAAGCGGGAGACGGCGGTCGCCGAGGTCTCCGACTGGGCGCGGCTGCGCGAGGCCGGGCGGCGCATCAAGGACCACACGCTCCGTCACCTCGACCGCTATCTGGAGCAGCTGGAGGAGTCGGTGACGGCGGCGGGCGGCACCGTCCACTGGGCGGTCGACGCCGACGAGGCCAACCGGATCGTCGCCGAACTGGTCCGGGCGACCGGCCAGACGGAGGTCGTCAAGGTCAAGTCGATGGCCACCCAGGAGATCGGGCTCAACGAGGCGCTGGAGGCGGAGGGGATCCGGGCCTACGAGACGGATCTCGCCGAGCTGATCGTGCAGCTGGGCCGGGACCGGCCCTCGCACATCCTGGTGCCGGCGATCCACCGCAACCGCGGTGAGATCCGGGACGTCTTCGCCCGCGAGATGGGGGCGTGGGGCCGCCCGGCCCCCGACGGCCTCACCGACACGCCCGCCGAGCTGGCCGAGGCCGCCCGGCTGCACCTGCGGGAGAAGTTCCTGCGCGCCAAGGTCGGCGTCTCCGGCGCCAACTTCATGGTCGCCGAGACGGGCACGCTGGTGGTGGTGGAGTCCGAGGGCAACGGGCGCATGTGCCTCACCCTCCCCGAGACGCTGATCTCGGTCGTCGGCATCGAGAAGGTCGTGCCGGCCTGGCGGGACCTGGAGGTGTTCCTGCAGACCCTGCCCCGCTCCTCGACGGCGGAGCGGATGAACCCGTACACCAGCACGTGGACGGGCACCACCGACGAGGACGGCCCGCGCGCCTTCCACCTGGTGCTGCTCGACAACGGCCGCACCGACACGCTCGCCGACGAGGTCGGGCGGCAGGCCCTGCGCTGCATCCGCTGCTCGGCGTGTCTGAACGTCTGCCCGGTGTACGAGCGGGCGGGCGGGCACGCCTACGGCTCGGTCTACCCGGGGCCGATCGGCGCGATCCTCAGCCCTCAGCTGCGGGGTACGGGCAGCGCGATCGACGCCTCGCTGCCGTACGCCTCGTCACTCTGCGGGGCCTGTTACGACGTGTGCCCGGTGGCGATCGACATCCCGGAGGTGCTGGTGCACCTGCGGGAGCGGGTGGTGGCGGGCGGGCCGGTGGTCCGCGGCGGCAACAAGGTCGTGCTGAAGCCCGCCAAGGGGCATGCCGCCGAGCGGGCGGTGATGCGGGCGGCCCGCTGGGCGTTCGCCCACCCCGGTGCGCTGCGGGCCGGCCAGCGGCTCGCCTCGCGCACCCGCCGCCTGCATCCGCGCACGCTTCCGGGGCCCGGCCGGGCCTGGAGCGGCAGCCGGGATCTGCCGGCGGTGCCCGCCGAGCCGTTCCGGGACTGGTGGCAGCGCACGCACGGAGGAACGGACGGCGCGCGGTGAGCGGCAGGGAGCGGATCCTGGGCCGGGTGCGGCGCGCGCTCGCGGACGTGCCCGGGGACGACGCGCCGTACGAGCAGGCGGTCCCCCGGGACTATCTGCGGGCGCACGGGGAGCTGTCGGCGCAGCGGACGGTGGAGCTGCTCGCCGAGAACCTGGCGGACTACCGGGCGGTCGTGCACCGCTGCACCGCCGCCGGCCTGGCCGACACCCTCGCCGGGCTGCTGGCCGCGCGGCGGGCGAGGACGGTGCTGGTGCCGCCGGGCCTCGCGCCGTCCTGGCTCGCGCGGGCCGGCGCCGAGCAGGTTCCGGACCGCGTCGAGAGCACCCCGGAGCAGCTCGACCGGATCGACAGCGTGGTCACCGGCTGCGCGGTGGCCGTCGCCGAGACCGGCACGATCGTCCTGGACGGCGGTCCCGACCAGGGCCGCCGCCGGATCACGCTCGTGCCGGACCACCACATCTGTGTCGTGCGGGTGCCGGAGCAGGTCGTCGCCTCCGTCCCGCAGGCCCTGGAACGCCTCGACCCGGCCCGTCCGCTGACATGGATCTCCGGTCCCTCGGCGACCAGTGACATCGAGCTGGACCGGGTCGAGGGCGTGCACGGTCCGCGCACCCTGGAGGTGGTGCTGGTGGGCGACCGGGCCCCTGCGTGAGCGGTGTGCTCTGTTCGATTCACCCCGCGGCGGGCCGCCGCCGGTGAGCGGGGGCCGTACGGTGCCGCTAGCGTGAGGTCGTGATCCGGTTCGAGCAGGTCGGCAAGCGGTATCCGGACGGTACGACCGCCGTGGACGGGCTGTCCTTCGAGGTGTCGGAGGGCGAACTCGTCACGCTGGTGGGGCCCTCGGGGTGCGGCAAGACGACGACCGTGATGATGGTCAACCGGCTGATCGAGCCCACCTCGGGCCGGATCCTGGTGGGCGGCGAGGACGTCGCCACGGTCGACCCGGTACGGCTGCGCCGGCGCATCGGGTACGTCATCCAGCAGGTCGGCCTCTTCCCGCACCGCACGGTCCTCGACAACACGGCGACCGTGCCGTCGCTGGTCGGCTGGAAGCGGGCGAGGGCGCGGGCCCGGGCGGCGGAGCTGCTCGACCTGGTGGGCCTGGATCCGCGGACGTACGGGCCGCGCTACCCGCACCAGCTGTCGGGCGGCCAGCGGCAGCGGGTCGGGGTGGCGCGGGCGCTGGCGGCCGATCCGCCGGTGCTGCTGATGGACGAGCCGTTCGGGGCGGTCGACCCGGTGGTGCGGGAGCAGTTGCAGGACGAGTTCCTGCGGATGCAGGCCGCGGTGCGCAAGACGGTGCTGATGGTCACCCACGACATCGAGGAGGCGGTCCGCCTCGGTGACCGGATCGCGGTGTACGGGCAGGGGCGGATCGAGCAGTTCGACACGCCCGCCGCGGTGCTGGGCACCCCGGCGTCGCCCCACGTCGCCGGGTTCGTCGGCGCCGACCGGGGCCTGAAGCGGCTGTCGGTGACCCCGATCGAGCCCGGCGACCTGGAGCAGCCGCCGATCGCCCGCCTGGACGAGCCGTCCGGGCGGGCGGCCGGGCGGCTGCGCGCGGACGGCGCCCGGTGGGCGGTCGTCCTGGACGCGGACGGCGGCCTGCACGGCTGGGTCGGGATCGACATGCTCGGCGCGAGCGCCCGCGTCGGCGACCTGGCCCGCCGCATGGACGCCTGGGTCCCGCTGGGCGCCCCGCTGAAGCAGGCCTTCGGTGTCATGCTCCAGCACGACGCGGGCTGGGTCGCGGTCCTGGAGGGCGCCCGCTTCGTCGGCGTGCTGACCCCCGCCGGGCTCCACGAGGCCCTGCGCCGCTCGGTGGACGCGGACGCCCTGGGAGTGGCACGGGGGCAGGTGGCGTTCGACTCCGTGGCGGACGCCTGACACCGGCGCCGGGCGCCGGGGCCTCCGGGTCTCAGGGCATCGGATCGTCAGCGCGCCGGAGTGGCGGGGGGGGGTCGGGGGGTGTCGGGCCGCCGGGGTGTCAGCCGAGCAGCCCCCGGTCCGCCAGGTACGCCCGGGCGACGTCCGCCGGCAGCCGGCGCCAGCTGTCCACCTGCCGGTTCAGGGCGGCCAGGTCGGCGGTGGTGAGGACGGTGTTGAGCCGGCCGAGCGCCCTGGTGACGCCGGGGCCGCCGGCGTGGGCGCGGTTGACGACCGGGACGACGTGGTCGGCGTTCTGGAGGTGCTTGTCGTCGGCGAGCAGGACCAGCCCGAACTCGTCGAGGGTGGCGTCGGTCGTGGTGGTGAGGACCATCTGGTCCCGGCCGCTCTGCACCGCCCGCTTGGCCTGGGTGGTGCCGACGCCCTTGGGGTCGACGGCGGTGACGTCGACGCCGTAGGTCTCGCGCAGGCCGGGGGCGCAGTACGGGCGCCGCACGCATTCGTCGCCGGCCGCCAGACGGACCTTGAGGCCGGACCTGCCGAGGTCGCTGAGGGTTTCGAGGCCGTGCCGGCGCGCGTAGGAGGCGCTCACGGCGAAGGCGTTCTGGTCGACCGCCCGGCCGGGAGCGAGGACGGTCAGGCCGCGGGGCGCGGCCAGGCGGCGCAGCGCCTTCATGGTGGTGCCGAGGTCGGGCGAGCCGGCGGGCGGGGCGTCGGGGCCGTGGGTCCGGGCGTTGAGCCAGTCGGCGAAGGTGGCGGCGTACTCGGGCACGACGTCGATCCGGCCGGACTCCAGGGCCGGTGCGTACAGTTCGCGATTGGCGACGGTGACCAGGGACGTCTCGTAGCCCGCCCGGTTCAGCAGCAGGACGTAGAGCTGGGCGAGCAGGTCGCTCTCGGTGAAGCCGGCCGAGCCGACGGTCAGCCGGCGGCCGTCGCCCGGTGGCGCGGTGACCGTGCCCCGGTCCTCCAGGGCGGGGCCGGTGGAGCAGGCGGTCACGAGGACCAGCAGGGCGGCCGCGAGCGGCGCCGCACGGCCGCTCACGGCGTGCCCCGGGCCCAGGCCGGGGCCAGCCGTGCGGCCACCTCGAACAGGCCCTCGACGAGCAGCGCGAACCCGGCGACCAGCACCGCACCGGCCACCACCTGGGGCGTACTGGCCAGGCTGAACCCGGCCGTGATGATCCGGCCCAGCCCTCCCCCGCCGGCCAGGGCGGCGAGGGTGGCGGTGGCGACGAGCTGGACGGCGGCGATCCGCACGCCGTTCAGGATCATCGGCGCGGCGAGCGGCAGTTCCACCCGGAACAGCACCTGGCGTCCTGTCATCCCCATCCCGCGGGCCGCCCGCACCGTGTCGCGGTCGACCTCGCGCATGCCGACGTACGCGCTGGTCAGCAGCGGGGGCACGGCGAACAGCACCAGCGCGACGACCGTCGGCCCCTCGCCCCAGGCGGCGAGGGGCGTGAGCAGCAGCAGGACCAGGACCGCGAAGGTGGGGACCGCGCGGCCGACGTTGGAGAGGTTGACCGCGAGCGCGCCGCCCCGGCCCAGGTGACCGAGTGTCACGGCGACGGGCAGCGCGATCAGGCAGCTGACGGCCAGGCAGACCGCCGTGAGCACCAGGTGCTGCGCCAGCCGCCGCCCGATGCCGTCGGCGCCCGGCCAGTGCGCGGGGTCGGTGAGCCAGTCCCAGCTCGCGGTGAGCGTGCTCATGCGCGGGTCCTGGTCCAGGGCGTGATCAGCCGCTGCACGCCCAGCAGGAGCAGGTCGGCCGCGACCGCGAGGACCACGCACAGCACGGACGCGGTCAGCACCTGTGCCTTGAAGTACGCGTTCATGCCCGCGTAGAGGAGGTTGCCGAGCCCGCCGTACCCGACGATCGCGCCGACGGTCGCGAGCGACACCGCGGAGACCGTGGCGATGCGCAGCCCGGCCATCGCGGCCGGCACGGCGAGCGGCAGTTCGACGGCGAGGAGCAGCCGGACGGGGCCGTAGCCCAGGCCGCGGGCGGCCTGCCGGGTCTCCTCGGGGACGGCGCGCAGACCGGCGAGGAGGGTGCGCACCAGCAGGGTCAGCGAGTACAGCACGAGTCCGGCGGTCACCAGCGTCGCCGACAGCCCGTACAGGGGCAGCAGCAGCGAGAACATCGCCAGCGACGGGATCGTGTAGAGGATCGTCGTCACGGCGAGCACGGGACCGGCGGCCCAGCGCCGGTGGCGGGCCAGCACCGCGAGAGGCAGCGCGAGGGCGAGGGCGACCAGCACCGAGACGGACGTCAGCCGCACGTGCTGGAACACGGCGTCGAGCAGGATCTCGCGGCGGGTGGTCAGATACTCGCCGCAGATCCATTCGTTGCGCGCGAGGCAGTCGTCCGGGGGCGCGGTCACGCGTCCATTGCACCGGGCGGCGCACCGCGTCGGCGCGTTGTGGTGACCCGTCCGGGGTGTCGCTGGGTACACCCTCCGGCCGGGTTCTGCGCCCCGTGTGGTCCGGGCGCGCGGTCCGTAGCGTCGTGGGCGAGGCACAGGGCGTGCCGGACGGAGGGCGACGAGGATGTTCCGCACCAGCTCACCACGGACGCAGCCGGACCCGGGGCCCGCCGCCCAGGCGCTGCGGCTGGTCAAGGTGACCAAGACATACGGCAGCGGCGACAGCGCGGTGACCGCGCTGGACGGCGTGACGCTCGGCCTGGGGCGCGGCACCTTCACCGCGGTGATGGGGCCGTCGGGCTCGGGCAAGTCCACGCTGTTGCAGTGCGCGGCCGGGCTGGACCGGCCGGACAGCGGCATCGTGCAGGTGGACGGCACGGAGATGACCGGGGGCACGGAGGCCGGGCTGACCCGGTTCCGGCGCGAGCGGGTGGGCTTCGTCTTCCAGCAGTACAACCTGCTGGACACCCTCACCGTCGCCCAGAACACGGTGCTGCCGCTGCGGCTGGCCGGGCGGCGGGTGGACCGGCGGCGGGCCCGCGAGGTGCTGGCGGCGGTCGGCCTCGGCGACCGGCTCGGGCACCGGCCCGCGCAGCTGTCCGGCGGTCAGCGCCAGCGGGTCGCGATCGCCCGCGCGCTGGTGACCGAACCCCGGGTGATCTTCGCGGACGAGCCGACCGGCGCGCTGGACTCGCGCAGCGCCCGCGAGGTGCTGCGGCTGCTGCGGGACGCGGTCCGGGTGCACGGCCGGACCGTGGTGATGGTGACGCACGACCCGGTGGCCGCCTCCGCCGCCGACGCGGTGCTGTTCCTTGCCGACGGCCGGCTCGCGGGCCGGCTGGACGCGCCGGCGCCGGACGCCGTCGCCGAGCGGCTGGCGCACCTGGGCGACGACGTTCCGGCGGGGGTGTGAGCGGTGTTCGTACTGGCGATGCGGTCGATCCGGCACCGGCCCGGGCGGTTCCTCGCGACGCTGCTGGCCGCGTTCCTCGGCGCGGCGGTCATCATGACGTTCAACTCGCTGCACGACACGGCCGCCCGGCCCGGCGTGGACGCGGTCAGCGCCGAGACGCTGACGGTGTCGGCGGGCGTGGTCGGCGGCTACGGCACGCTGCTGGTGTTCTTCGCGATCTCCTCCACCCTGACGGTCACCGTGCGGCAGCGGGCCGCCGAACTGGAGCTGCTGCGCTGCTCGGGGGCGACGCCGGGGCAGATCCGGCGGATGGTGGCCGGTGAGGCGGTGGCGGTGGCCCTGGTGGGTGCCGCGGCGGCGATCGGGCCGGCGGTGCTCGGCGGCCGGGCGCTGCTGGCGGTGTTCCGGAACGGTGGCCAGGTGGCGGACTCGGCCGACGCCGTGTTCGGGCCGGTCGCGCTCCTCTCGGGCGTCGGCGTCACGCTGCTCGCGGCGGCCGGGGCGGCCCTCCTCGCGGTCCGCCGGGCGGCGCACCGGCGCGGACCGCGGGGCCGGGTCCGCACGTTCCTCGCGTGCGCGGCGCTGGTCGCGGGTGCCGCGTCGGTGAGCTCGGCGTTCGCGTTCTCGGCGACCGACGAGGCGTTGATGGCGCCGGCCGCCTACGGGGCGATCCTGCTGTCGGTGGGGTTCGCGACGCTGTCGCCCCGGCTGCTGGGCGGTGTGCTGCGGGGTCTGCCGCCGGCCGGGGCGAGCGGCTGGCTGGCCGTGCGCAATCTGCGGCAGCGAACCGGGCATCTCGCGGGGATCCTGATGTCGCTCGTCCTGTTCACGGCGGTGTCCACGGCGACGCTGACCATGCAGGCCGTGGAGAGCGACGCCGTCGCGGCCTCGGGGCTGGTGAAGTCGGCCGACGCCAGGAATCTGGAGACGCTCAACTTCACGGTCGTCGGCATCATCGTGGTGTTCGTGTGCGTGATCCTGGTCAACTCGCTGTACGCGGCGACGGCCTACCGCGCCCGGGAGTTCGGGCAGCAGCGCCTGGCCGGGGCGACGCCGGGACAGGTGCTGGCGGTGGTCGGCGCCGAGGGCCTGGTGCTGACCCTCACCGGCGTCTTCCTCGGCACGCTGGCCGCGCTGGCCGGCATCGTCCCGTTCACGGTCGTCCGCACCGACGAGGTCCTGCCCGGGCAGACGCTGGGTGTGTGGGCGGGGGTCGCCGCCGTCGCGGCGGCGGTCACCCTGGGAACGAGCCTGCTGACGGCCCGCCGGGTGCTGCGGGCACCGGCGGTGGGGGCGGTGGCGGTGACGGCGTGAGGGGGGAACGCGGGCGGGGCGCCCCGGCGGTGCACCGGCCAGTAAGCGCCTCGGCGGCTGCCTCCGGTCACCGCACGCCGGCCGGCGGCTGATCCTCGCCGCCGTACCCCGGCCGACGGCCGACCCAAGACACCGCACACACGCAGACGGCCGAG
>NZ_JBHMCY010000078.1:16720-37685 GCF_042430725.1 Streptomyces cinereospinus
CCGAGCCCAGGTCACCGCACACCCGACGACGGCCGACCCAAGACACCACACACACGCAGACGGCCGAGCCCAGGTCACCGCACACCCGACGACGGCCGACCCAAGACACCACACACACGCAGGGGGCTGCCCCGGGTCACCGCACGCCGGCCGCGTCGAGCAGGGCGCTCGCCGTCGTGGTCGCCAGGCCGTCGTCCAGCGCCTCCACCCGCGCCCCGGCGCGCGCGCTGGCCCCGTCGAAGACCAGCAGCAGCTGCCGGGCCAGCAGCTCGGGGTCGAGCGCGCCGCCCAGCTCGGCCTGGGCGCGGAAGGCGGCCCGCAGCCGCTCCTTGACGGTACGGGCGACCACGCTCGCCGGGTGCCCGGGATCCTTCAGCTCGACCAGTGCCGCGAGGTAGGGGCAGCCGTGGTAGTCGGCGTCCGCGGAGGCCTGCTCCAGCCGCGCGAACACGTGCAGGATCCGTTCCCGGGGCGGGCCGGCCTCGCCCGGCCCGGGCAGCAGCCGCGCCTCGTAGCGGGGGATCTGCCGCTCCAGGCTGGCGGCGAGGACCTCGTCCTTGCCGGTGAAGAGCTGGTACATCGACCGCTTGGAGACTCCGGCGGTCCGGCACAGCGCCTCCACCCCGATGGAGACGCCGTCGCGGTAGAAGAGCCCGGCCGCGGCGTCGAGCAGCCGGTCGCGGGGGGACGCCTTGTCAGTCGTGGCCATGGGGTGAGGCTACCGCGCGGCGGCGACAGGGGAAACCGATCGGTATACCCTCGGGGCGGGGCGGGCCGCGAGTGCCGGGCCATGGGGCGACAGGAGCACGGGACGAGCGCTCGGGCAGGAGCCGGACCGACGACGCGGCCCAGGAGGCACGCCTCAGGCGGTGAGCTGCGGGTAGAGCGCCTCCAAGTCCCCCGACAGGCCCGCCTTGACCTGGCGCGAGATGTCGTCGGCGAGCACCTCCAACGCGCCGGACTCGATGCCGTCGAGTGCCTGGGCGGCGACGCCCTCCGGCGTGGACTTCGGCGCGTCGACCCCGGCGGCCATGTCCGTGTCGACCCACCCCACATGGAGGCCGGTGACCTCGATGCCGCGCGGTCCGAGGCCGAGGCGCAGGGAGTTGGTCTGGGACCAGAAGGCGGCCTTGGAGGCGCTGTAGGAGCCGGCGAGGCCGACCCACGACAGCACCGAGTGCACGTTGAGGAGGTGACCGCCGCCGTTGAGTTCGAGGATCGGCACGAAGGCGCGGGTCACCAGGAGCGGGCCGTAGAAGTTGGTCTCGAACTCGCGGCGGACGTCTTCCACGGGCGAGTCGAGGAAGTCGGCGTTCACCGCGGCGCCCGCGTTGTTGATCAGGACCGTGACGTCCTGCGCCCGCGCGGCGGCGGCCTCGACGGAGGCGGGATCGCTCACCTCCAGGGCGAGCGGCACGGCGTCCGGATGCGTGATCGAGCGGGGGTCGCGGGCGGTGGCGTACACCTTCGCGGCGCCGCGCTCGTACAGGGCCGCCACCAGCGCCTTGCCGATGCCCCGGCTGCCGCCGGTGACGAGGGCGACGGAGCCTTCCAGGGTGGTCATGGGGGTGTCCTCACTGTCGCGCGGCCCCGTGGGAGGGGTGCGGGGAGATTAGGAAACCGATCGGTTTCCACGGTTTCGAGCAGCGTAAACCGATCGGTTTCTCAGGGCAAGGGGGAGGGGGGTCTCGGGGATGAGTCGGGGTTCTTCCCCGATGTCCGGTCCGCCGTCCGTTCCCTACGCTCGTGGCGACGGAGGGGGATGTGATGAAGGCAGTGGTGCAGGACCGGTACGGCGGGTGGGACGTGCTGGAATACCGGGAGGCCGACCCGCCGGTGCCCGCGGCCGGCGAGGTGCTGGTGCGGGTGCGCGCGGCCTCGGTGAACGCCTACGACTGGCACCTCATGCACGGCGATCCCAAGATCGCCCGTGCCGCGCTCGGGCTCCGCAGACCGAAGGCGGCCATCCGGGGCCGGGACTTCGCCGGGGTGGTCGAAGCGGTGGGCGGCGCGGTGCGGGGACTGGCCCCCGGCGACGAGGTGTACGGCGAGGCCGACGGGGCGTTCGCGGAGTTCGTGTGCGTCGCGGACGGCGCGGTGGACCGCAAGCCGGCCGGCCTGACCTTCGAGCAGGCGGCCGCGATGCCACTGGCCGCCAACACCGCGCTGGTCGGCCTGCGGGACGTGGCCCGGGTGCGGCCGGGCGGCACGGTCCTGGTGAACGGCGCCTCGGGCGGGGTCGGCACGTTCGCCGTGCAGATCGCCAAGGCGTACGGGGCGGAGGTCACCGGCGTGTGCAGCACGCGGAACGTGGACCTGGTCCGCTCCCTCGGCGCGGACCGGGTCGTCGACTACACCCGCGAGGACTTCACCCGCGCCGGGCGGCGGTACGAGGTCGTGCTGGACCTGGTGGGCAACCGGTCCCTGGGCGAGTTCCGGCGCGCCCTCACGCCGGAGGGCACGCTCGTGCTGTCCGGCGGGGGCGTCTACGAGGGCGGCAGCCTGCTCGGCCCGATGACGCTCTTCTTCAAGCGGCGCGCGCTGGCCCCGTTCGTCCGTCAGAAGCTGCTGGAACTGCCGGCGAAGCCCAGCAAGGAGAACCTCGCGGCGCTGCGCGAGCTGGTCGACGCGGGGAAGGTCGCCCCGGTCGTGGAGCGGACGTATCCGCTGAGCGAGGCGGCGGAGGCGATCCGGCACGTCGCGGTGGAGCACGCGCGCGCGAAGATCGTCGTGGTCGTGTGAGCGGTCCGCGCGGCGGGCGTACGGGCTCGTCCGTACGCCCCGGGTGCTACCGCTGTTCCTCCTTCGCGTACTGCCTGGCCATGGCGCCCGCGAAGTCGTACGCGACGACCTGCTCGTCGCCCACCACCCAGGCGTCGTGCCCGGGCGGGCAGACGAAGACGTCGCCGGGACCGACCTCCTGCTCGGCGCCGTCGTCCATGCGGATGCGCAGTCGGCCCTGGACGACGTAGCCGTTGTGGTGGATCTGGCAGGAGTCGGTGCCCGCGAGCGGGGCGACGGACTCCGACCAGCGCCAGCCCGGTTCGAACGTGGCCACCGCGAAGTCGAGTCCCGAGAGGTGGACGGCTTCCAGGTGGCCGCGCGGGAAGTCGCGCCGCTCGTCCGGTTTGTCGAGCGTCTTCACCTCCAGCATGACCGGTCCTCCTTTCCGGCCGGGCTGTCGGTCCCCGGCGCGCGCCCCGGGGTTCGCGGGCGGCGCCGCCGAGGGCCGAGCCCTCCCTCTCATGGTCCGCCCGTAGGGCCCCGGGCCGCCACCGGCCGCTCAGTCGCCGCCCGCGCACAGCCGGGCGAACCGGTCGGCGTCGACGTTGCCCCCGGAGACGATCACGCCGATCCGGCGCGGGAGGCGCTCCACCCGGCCGGAGAGCAGGGCGGCCAGCGGGGTGGCGCCGCTGGGCTCGACGACGATCTTCAGCCGCTCGAAGGCGAACCGCATCGCGGCCCGGATCTCGTCGTCGCCGACCAGCGCGACGCCGTCGACGAGCCGCCGGTTCACGGAGAAGGTCAGCTCGCCGGGCGTGGGCAGCGCCTGCCCGTCGGCGATGGTGCGCGGCACCGGGACGCTGACGCGCCGGCCCGCTTCCAGCGACCGCTTGGTGTCGTCCCCGGCCTCCGGCTCCACCCCGATCACCCGGATGCCGGGGTGCAGGCCCTTGGCCACGGTGGCGCTGCCGGCGATCAGCCCGCCACCGCCGACCGGGGCCAGCAGCGCGTCCAACTCACCTGTCTCCTCCAGCAGTTCCAGCGCCGCGGTGCCCTGCCCGGCGATCACGTGGGGGTGCTCGTACGGCGGGATGACCGTCAGGCCCCGCTCCGCGGCCAGGGCCTCGGCGAGGGCGACCCGGTCGCCGGTGTAACGGTCGTAGGTGACGATCTCGGCGCCGTACCCGGCGGTGGCCGCCCGCTTCGAGGCCGGGGCGTCCTCGGGCATCACGATCACCGCGGTGGTGCCCAGTTCGCGGGCGGCGAGGGCGACGGCCTGGGCGTGGTTGCCGGAGGAGTAGGCGACGACGCCCCGGGCCAGCTGCCGCGGTGTGAGCCGGGAGGCGGTGTGGTAGGCGCCGCGGAACTTGAAGGCGCCCACGCGCTGGAAGTTCTCGCACTTGAGGTGGACCTCGGCACCGACCAGGGCGTCGAGGGTGCGGGAGCGCAGGACGGGGGTGCGGTGGGCGACGCCCTTCAGCCGTGCGGCGGCGTCCCGGACGTCGTCGAGGGTGACGGGCGGGGTGGTGGTCGTCACGGGCGGGCTCCTTCGGGCGCCGGGGCAGGGGTCCGGGCGAGCCCGTGCGGCGCACCGCGCCGCCGGGCCTTTCCCCGGCCGGCCCCGCGTCCAGGACCGGAATACCCATTCTTGGACTCGAAGTCTAAACCGAGACACCGAGTCCACGCCAGCGTCGACGGCACCGCACTGGCACACCTGCCCGCCTCGTGAAGACCCGCCTGAGCAGTCTCCAGTCCGTCGCCGACGAGCCGCAGGTCCCCTCAAGATCCCGCTCAATATCCTCGTCTCCGCGAACTGCGGGAGCCGATGGGGTCAGCGAGCGGGCAGGACGAACTCGGGCTGGTCGAGCACGCGCAGCCAGCTTCCGTCGGGCTGGCGCCGGACGACCTGCGCCCGGGCGCCGGCCCCGTCCTTCGGCGGGGTCGAGGTGAGAGCGACGTCCCCGCTGACCAGCGTCGGAAGGGGTGGTTCCGGCTCGAAGCGGGGGGCGTTGGCCAGTACCTTCTCCCATAGCGCGCGAATCGCATCCCGCCCCACCGTCAGCTCGCCGGGCGGGTAGGCCATGACTGCATTCTCTTCGTACAGCGCGGCGACCCCGGTGGCGTCACCGGCGTTGGATCGCTCGACGAACAAGCGGGTGATGTCTTCCGGCCGCATGGCCTTCTCGTACTCCGGCACGGGTTCCTCCCGACGCAGCAAGACTCCGACGCCTCACAGCCTGGTCGCCCGCCAGGCAGAAGTCCAACAGGTGGATGTTCTGCAAACTAGAATCTGTACTCATGGAACTGAGGCAGCTGGAATACCTCGTCGCGGTCGCCGAGGAGCAGAACTTCACCCGTGCGGCCGAGCGTGTACACATCAGTCAGTCCGGCATCAGCGCCCAGATCCGCCAGCTCGAACGGGAACTCGGTGCCGAGCTGTTCGACCGGTCGACCCGGACTGTCACCCTCACCGTCGCGGGGAAGGCCGCGCTCGAACACGCCCGCACCGCACTCGCCGCAGCCGGGGCAGTCGGCCAGGCAGTGGGCGAGGTGACCGACCTGATCCGCGGCCGGCTCACCGTCGGGATGGTGATCGGCTGCACCCTCACCCCACTGTTCGACGCCCTCGCCGCATTCCACAAGGCGCATCCCGGTGTGCAGATCTCACTGCTGGAGGACAGTTCCGACCGGCTCGCCGACGGGGTACGCACCGGCGCCGTCGACTTGGCGCTCATCGGGGCCGCAACCGCCACCCCCGACGGGCTGGACGCGCTGACAATCATCAGCGAACGGCTCATCGCCGCCGTCCCGACCGGGCACCCCCTGGCGAAACAACGGCGCATCACCCTGAGCGACCTGATTGCCTACCCGATCGTATGCATGCCACCGGGGACCGGCCTGCGCGCGGTATTCGACCAGGCTTGCGCCGCACACGGCCTCCAACCCTCGATCACGCTGCAAGCCAGCGCCGCGGATGCCGTCGCCGACCTCGCCGCCCGCGGGCTCGGCGTCGCCATCCTCAGCAACTCGATGGCCGCGAGCTACCGCGACCGGCTCACCGCCCACACCATCGACGGTGTCGAGACACCAGCATTGCTCGCCCTGATCTGGAAGAGCGCGCACAACCCCCCGGTACGCGAGCTGCTCGTGCACAGCCGCCAGGCATTCACGGACTTTCTGTCGCTACACCAGTAGAGGCCGACCAGCGGCTTCACAGCGAACCCTCGGTGCCGTCCCCTACATGTTCCTCAACCCCCTTCTCCACCACCCGCCGGGTGACCCCGGCCACCCAGTACGCCCGCCACCCGTTCGGACCTGGCGCGCGCGCCGCGTCCCGGGCGCGGCGCGGCGTGTGGCCGAAGGCCCGGCGGAAGACGTCGATGAACGCGCTCGCCGGTCCTGCCGCCCGTCCTGAGCCGGCTGCTGTGCCGCACCCTGCCCGAAGCGGCGGAGCCGGAGCACCTGCCGGGGCGCGGGCGGCGCGGCGCGGGACGGCGGGAGCGCTCCGGCCGGGCGCAGCCGTCCCTGACCTGCGGCGCCCGGCTGCCCCGGGCCCGCCCGTGCTCAGCGCCGGTACAGCGCCACCAGCGTTCCGTCGGCGACCTCCCGCCGCTCCACCGTCTCGTGCACCTGCCCGGCGTCCGGCGCGTCGGGCAGCACGCACGGTTCGGACAGGGCGTAGAGCCGGAAGTAGTAGTGGTGCGCCTCGTCCCCCGGCGGGGGATGCGGGCCGCCCCAGCCCCGTTCGCCGTAGCCGTTGACGAGTTCGGTGCCGCCGGGCGGGATCTGCCCCGCCGCCACCCCGTCGCTGTGCGGGTCGATGCCGACCACGATCCAGTGCGCGAAGGTGCCCGACGGGGCGTCGGGGTCCTCGCACAGCAGCACCAGCTCGGTCGCGTCGTCGGGGACGCCGCTCCACGCCAGCGGGGGCGACACGTTCTCCCCCTCGTACGCGTAGTGGCGCGCGATGAAGGAATGGTCGTCGAACGCGCTGCTTCTGATGTCGATTCCAGCCATGCGGTCCGAGTAACCGCGGAGGGGCCAGGACTCACGTGCTCCGCGGGGACCAGACCGCCGTGAGCGTCCCGTCGGGCTCCGGACGCGCCCGGACGCCCGGGCTGATCCGGCCGAGGAGGGCGCACAGCCACATGCGGTCCCGTGCGGGGGCGTGCTCCAGCCGCATCCGCCGCGCCCGCAGCGGCACCATGCGCAGGGCGGCCAGCCGCCCGGTGTCCGCGTCCAGCGTGGCGAGGTAGGCGAGCCGGAGGTCGTCGCGGTACTCCTCGTAGCCGGGGATGCCCTCGTAGTCGTCGACGAAGTCGCCGCAGCCGTGCAGGATCAGCCGGTCCCGGTGGACCTCCAGCGGGCGCGGGTGGTGCGAGGAGTGGCCGTGCACGAGGTCGACGCCGCCGTCGACCAGGGCGTGCGCGAAGCGGACCTGGTCGCGGGGGACGAGGTAGCCCCAGTTGGAGCCCCAGTGCACGGAGACCACGGCGAGGTCACCGGCCCGCTTGACCCCCCGCACGCGCCGGACGACGGCCTCGGCCGTGCCGGCCGTGAGGCCCCCGGCGTGGGCGACCCCGGGCCGGCCGTCCTCGGTGGCCGCCCAGTCGGGCGGGACGCCGCTGGAGCGGGTGCCGAGGGCGAAGACCAGCAGGCGCCCGCCGTTCGCGAGCGGGGTCACGGCGGGCGCGCACGCCTCCGCTCCGGTCCGTCCCGCGCCCGCCGTCCGCAGGCCGGCGCCGCCGAGCGCGTCGAGGGTCTCCAGCAGTCCGGGGCGGCCGAAGTCCAGGACGTGGTTGTTGGCCAGGACGCACACGTCGGGGCGGGCCACCGTCAGCGCGGGCAGGTTGGCCGGGTGCATCCGGTAGTGCACCTGCTTGCCGGGGGCGAACGAGCCGCACCGCGTGACCGCCGTCTCCAGGTTCACGATCCGCGCGTCCGGCGCGGCCTCGTCCAGCACCCGCAGCGCCTCGCCCCACGGCCACGACGGGTCGACCGGCGCCGGGATCGGGCCGCTGACCGCCTCCGCCAGTGCCACGTAGTCGCGGGCGTCCGTGATGTACCCCTCCCGCAGTTCCGGATCGCCGGGGTGCGCGAGGATCTGGTCGACGCCGCGCCCGAGCATCACGTCCCCGCAGAGGAACAGCGTCACGACTCCGCCGCCCATGCATCCCACCCTAAGAGGTCGGCGGGCCGGAACGAGGTCGCCGGTGAGGGGGACGTCCGGATGTCCGGAGTCGCCGACGACGGCGAGCCGCGGCCCCCGTGGCCCGGGCTGCCACTGGCCGCCCACCAGGGGCGGCAGCGCGACACCGGAGGCCGGCCCACGAGTCCGGTCGAGGGTTCCCGCGACGGTGTGCACGGCGACCGTCACGTCATGGGCGCGGCCGCCGTCGCGGACGTGCGCGAGCCGGGGGCCGGTGCGCGCGGGACGTACGGCAACGGGGCCCACGGGGTGCCCGCGCTGCCGGGCGCCATGCTCTACCTCGGCTGCGGCCGCGCCCGACTGCCGCTGCGCGCCGAGTCGGACGCCGGGATGCTGCTGCTCGGCGGCGAACCGTTCGCGGAGGAGCTGATCATGTGGTGGAACTTCGTCGGGCGCAGCCGGGCGGAGATCGAGCAGGCCCGCGCCGACTGGCTGACGGGCGGCCGGTTCGGCGAGGTGAGGGGGTACGACGGCGCCCCGTCGGCCGCGCCCGAACTCCCGGCGACGCCGCTGAGGCCGCGCGGACGCTTCTGTTAGTGGAATATTCAACCATCCCTGGTGGTTGACGTGCCTCGAAGGAGGTCACGAGTGGACACGACGTACTACGACCACGGAACACCGGCCGAGCGCTGGGACCGCGCGCGGATGTTCTTCGACGCCCGGCAGTACACCGCCGCGGCCCGCGTCCTGGGCCGGCTGGTCGAGGAGGTGCCGGGGCAGACCGGGCCGCGGCTGCTGCTGGCGCGCGCCTACTACCACTCGGCCCAACTGCGCCGCGCGGAGAGCGAGTTGCGCGTCATCGTGGAGCGCGACCCGGTGGAGCACTACGCCCGCCTGATGCTCGGCCGCACGCTCCAGCGCCAGGGGCGGCACGGGGAGGCGGAACAGCACCTGCGGATCGCCTCCGCGCTCGCGGGCGACTTCGGCGACCGCGCCTGACGGACCCGCCCCGGCCCGCCGGGAACCCGGCCCGGCCTCCCCCCGGGGGCCGGGTCGTCCCACGCCCGGCGGCCCGGCCGGCCCACCGCGGGCCGGCCTCGGCGGTCGCGGCCTACTCGGCCGCCCCGGCCGCCCCGGCCGGCGCCGCGTCGGCGGGCCCGTCGGCGGTGCCGTACGTCCGCCGCCCCCGCCGGTGGGCGATCTCGCCGAGGACCACGTCCACCACGACGAACGCGGCCAGCGGCAGGCCGAGCAGCGGGACGAAGTAGCCGATGACGGCGACCACGGCCAGCAGCGGGACCAGGAGCCGCGGCGGCACCTGGGCCCAGCCGCCGCGCGGGACCGGCCGGCCGAAGGCGGAACCGCGGCCGCGCTGCCACCACATGCGGTAGCCGAGCACGATCAGCACGATGAGGCAGAGCGCGAGCAGCATCAGGGCGATCTGGTTGACCAGCCCGAACAGGACGCCGGTGTGCAGGTCGATGCCCCAGCGGGTCAGCTTCGCGAGCAGCGGATAGTCCGCGAACCGCAGCACGTCCGTCACCGCGCCGGTCGCCGGGTCGATGGCGGCCGAGTCCTGCTTCTCGGGCCAGCTGCGCTGCACCTGTTTCACCACGTACGCCGAGCTCGCGTCGGCCGGCGGGACGATCTCCACCGGGTCGCCCAGCCCCTCGGCCCGGGCGGCGGCGAGCACCTTGTCCAGGCCGACGCCGTGCTCACCGCTGCCGCCGGAGCCCGCCGCGGCGCCGTGGCCCCCGTGGTCGCCGCCCGCCGACGCCGCCACCGACGGCGTGGAGTGGCCGAGCGAGGTGCGCAGTTCGTCGATGTGCGCGCCGGCGTACGTCGACCAGGTCAGGCCGGTCACGGACAGGAAGACGAACCCGGCCGCGGCCCAGACGCCGATCGTGCCGTGCAGGCCGAGGCTGCGGCGCCGCCCGCTGGTGCCGCGCACGGTGCGCAGCGCGCGGCGGCGGGAGAACCACAGCACCAGACCGCCCGCCGCGATCACCCACAGCCAGCTCGCGGCGAGTTCGCTGTAGAGGCGGCCGGTGTCGCCGAGGTGCAGATCGCGGTGGAACTCGTCGATCCAGGTGCGCAGCGGCAGCGCCCCGGCGGAGCCGTACTGCTCCAGCGCGCCGCGCACCTCCCCGGTGTACGGGTCGACGAACACGGCGAGCGTGTGGCCCTCGCCGACGCCCGGCACGCCGGACAGCAGCACGCGCGTGGTGGCGTCGTCCTGCGGTGAGGGGCGTACGGCCGAGACCGCGCCCCGGGGGTGAGCCTCACGGGCGGCGGCCACCTGTTCGGATATCGGCATCTTGGCGTCGCCGACCGCGGGGACGGTCATCTCGTCGGCGTACACGATCTGCTCGGCCTGGAAGGACCCGGCGTACAGGAAGCCGGTGGTGGCCGCGACGAGCAGGAACGGGGCGACGAGCAGCCCGGCGTAGAAGTGCAGCCGCAGCACGAGCGGGCGCAGTGACGCCCACCCACCGGGTCTCGGCGGCGCGGCGGTCGGCCGGACGGCCTCTTCCGTGCGGGTCGGGGGGGTGATGGTCATCGGCGGTTCTCCGGGGAACGGGGACGGTTCTCGGCCGTAGCGATGCAGTAGTCGGTGGCCGGCCGCACGGAGTTCCCGGAGAGTCAAGTGACCTGGCTCACACGATGCGGGGGCATGGCATGCTGGGGCGATGCCCGCTGCCCGAGACCGCATGCCGCTCGCCGAGCGCGTCGAGCAACTCCTGGCCCCCGGCGGCCCGTTGACGGTCGTCGCGGCCGGCGATCCGGTGCTGCGGCACCCGGCCGAGCCCTTCGACGGGCAGCTGGAGCCCGCGCTGCTGGCCCGGTTCGTCGAGGCGCTGCGCGTCACCATGCACGCGGCCCCCGGGGTCGGCCTGGCGGCGCCGCAGGTCGGCGTGGCGCTGCGGATCGCGGTGATCGAGGACCCGGCGCCGGTGCCGCAGGATGTGCGGCTGGCGCGCGGGCGGGTGCCGCAGCCGTTCCGGGTGCTGGTGAACCCCTCGTGCCGGCCGGTCGGCACCGCGCGTGCCGCCTTCTTCGAGGGCTGTCTGAGCCTGCCGGGGTGGCAGGCGGTGGTGGCCCGGCCCGGCCGGGTGCGGCTGACCGGCTCGGACGAGCACGGCCGCGCGCTGGACGAGGAGTTCACCGGGTGGCCCGCCCGGATCGTGCAGCACGAGACGGACCACCTGGACGGCGTGCTCTACGTCGACCGCGCCGAACTGCGCTCCCTGTCCGCGAACCGGACGGTGGCGGAACGCTGGGCCCAGCCGACGCCCGGGACGGCCGCGCGGGAGCTGGGCTTCGACCTGCCGGAGTGAGCCCGGCGCGGTCAGTTGTCCCGGTAACCCTCCAGCAGCCGCAGCCACACCTCGCTGATCGTCGGGTACGCCGGCACCGCGTGCCACAGCCGGCTCACCGGCACCTCACCGGCGACGGCGATGCTCGCCGAGTGGATCAGCTCCCCCACGCCCGGGCCCACGAAGGTCACGCCGCGCAGGATCTCGCGCTCGACGTCGACGACCATCCGGGCGCGTCCGCGGTAGCCGTCGGCGTACAGGCCGGCACCGGCGACCGAGGAGAGGTCGACGTCGACCGCGCGGACCCGGTGACCGGCCTGCTCGGCCTCCGCCAGCGAGAGCCCGACGGCCGCCGCCTCCGGGTCGGTGAAGACGACCTGCGGCACGGCCGTGTGGTCGGCGGTGGCGGTGTGCGCGCCCCAGGGGTCGTCCAGGGCCGGTTCGCCGGCGGCGCGGGCGGCGATGGCGGCGCCCGCGATCCGGGCCTGGTACTTGCCCTGGTGGGTGAGGAGGGCGCGGTGGTTGACGTCGCCGACCGCGTAGAGCCAGTCGGTGCCGCCCACGCGGAGGCTGTCGTCGACGGACAGCCAGGAGCCCGGTTCCAGGCCGACGGTGTCGAGGCCGATGTCGTCGGTGCGCGGGGCGCGGCCGGTGGCGAAGAGGATCTCGTCGGCCTCGACGCGGTCGCCGTGGCCGGTGACGGCGACGACCGTGCCGTCCTCGCGGGCCACCGACTCGACCGAGGTGCCCGTGCGGATGTCCGCGCCGGCCTCGGTGAGCGCCTCGGCGACCAGTTCGCCCGCGAAGGGCTCCATCCGGTTCAGCAGGCCCTTGCCCCGTACCAGGACGGTCACCCGGGAGCCGAGGGCCTGCCAGGCGGTGGCCATCTCGGTGGCGACCACACCGCCGCCCACCACGATCAGCCGGCCGGGCACCTCATGGGCGCCGGTCGCCTCCCGGCTGGTCCACGGCCGCACGTCGGCGAGTCCGGGCAGGTCGGGCAGGAGGGCGCGGCTGCCGGTGCAGACGGCGACGGCGTGCCGGGCGGTCAGGGTGCGCCGCACCCCGTCCGGACCGGTCACCTCGACCGTGCGCGGTCCGGCGAGGCGGCCGTGGCCGCGGTGCAGGTCGGCGCCGATGCCGTCGAGCCACCGGACCTGGCCGTCGTCCTGCCAGTGGGCGGTGTGCTCGTCGCGGTGGGCGAGGACCGCGGGCGCGTCCAGGTCGCCCTGCACCGCCTGGCGCAGACCGGGCACCCGGCGGGCGTCCGCGCGGGCGATGACCGGGCGCAGCAGGGCCTTGCTGGGCATGCAGGCCCAGTACGAGCACTCGCCGCCGACCAGTTCGCTCTCCACGACCGCGGTGGACAGGCCGGCCGCACGGGTGCGGTCGGCGACGTTCTCCCCCACGGGCCCGGCACCGAGCACAATCACGTCGTAGGCGATGGATTCCGTTTCCGTCATGGGGTCAGTCTGGTGGGTGGTGTGGCGCGTGGCCATACGGGTAAGCGCGCCGTTACATGATCGGCCACGCGCGGAATACCCCACGGTCCGCCCGTGTTTCCGCCGACGGCCTCGCTCGCCCCCCACACCAGGAAGCAGGGATCACGCCATGAGCCGGACTGTGGAGCTCACCAAGGAGAACTTCGACCGGACGGTCACGGACAACGACTTCGTCCTGATCGACTTCTGGGCGTCCTGGTGCGGGCCGTGCCGTCAGTTCGCCCCGGTCTACGACAAGGCGGCGGAGGACAACCCGGACCTGGTGTTCGGCAAGGTGGACACGGAGGCGCAGCCGGAGCTGGCCGCCGCCTTCGGCATCCAGTCGATCCCGACGCTGATGATCGTGCGCGACCGGGTCGCCGTGTTCGCGCAGCCCGGTGCCCTGCCCGAGGCCGCGCTGGCCGACGTCATCGGCCAGGCCCGCAAGCTCGACATGGACGAGGTCCGCAAGGCGGTCGCCGACCAGCAGGGACAGGAGCAGCAGGGCGGCGGCACGCTCTAGAAGGAACGCTCTGGGACACTCTGGAACGCTCTGAGACGCTCTGAGACGCTCTGGAAGGAGCACGCCGCCACGTCCGGCGCGGACCGTCGTCCAGCGCACCTCGGTGAACGCCTCCAGGCCGGCCTCGCCGCCGAAGCGGGCGCCGGTGCCGGGCGCGGCGGTCCCGCCGAAGGGTGCCACCGCCCCGTCGTTCACCGTCCGGTCGTTGATGCGGACGATGCCGGTCGGTACGCGCTCGGCCATCACGGCCCGGACCGGGACCCGCCGGGTGAACGACAGCCGGGGCACCTCGCTGGGCAGCACGTCCCCGGTCGGGCGGGAGGCGGGGCCCGGCGGCCTCGTAGCACTCCCAGCGGCAGGGCGGCCCTCCGTTCACCACGTGCCGGGCACACCTTCGACTATGCGTCCCTCGGCGGGGCCGGGCCCTTGCGGGCCGGGCCCGGTGCCGGCCGCGGACCGCGGGCCCGGCGGCGGTGCCCGCCGCAGGTCACGGGCCCCCGGCCCCCGGTCTCGGCTCAGCTGGAGTCTCGGTGCACCACCGTGGCGCCCAGCACCTCGTGCCGTTCGGGCGCGGCACCCGGATCGCGGACCGCGCGGTCGACCAGTTCCGCCAGCTCCCGGCCGGACGGCAGCTCGATGTGGACGGTGCTGAGCCGGGGCCGCAGCAGCCGTCCCAGCATCAGGTCGTCGGCGCCGATCACCGCCGTGTCCTCGGGGATCCGCACGCCCTCGTCCTGAAGGGCGCGCATCAGCAGCATCGCGTACTCGTCGTTGTAGGCGAACACCGCGTCGAGGCCGAGCCCGCGCCAGCGCGCGGCGAGCCGGGCGGCGGCCTCCTCCGTGTAGCCGAGGGGCAGTTCGGTGACGACCGCGTCCGTGCCGCGCAGCGCCTGGCGCACGCCGTCCAGGCGGGGCGTGGAGTACGCCTCCAGGCCGGACTCCTCGGGGACGACGACGCCGATCCGGCGGCGGCCCCGGGCGTGGAGGTGGCGGGCCGCCTCCCGGCCGACGGTCGCGTGGTCCATGAGCAGGGCGTGCGCGCCCTCAACGCCCGTCGGGCCGAGGGTGACCACGGCCCGGGCGCCGGAGCGCTTGAGCACGGCCACGCCCTGCGGGCCGAGGCCCTGCCCGGGCACCAGGACGGCCACCGGCCGCAGCTCGGCCCAGGCGCGGGCGGCATCGTCGCCGTGCAGGCCGAGGGCGCCGTGCTGGACGACCGTGTAGTCGAGGCGGCTCAGGGCCCACTGGAGCTCGTTGAGGAACTGGCCGTGGAGCGGCCCGACCGGGATGGCCGGGGCCGGCATCAGGACCATCCGGCTGTGCCCGGCGCGCAGGCTGCGGGCGGCCGCGTGCGGGACGTACCCGAGCTCCTCGGCGGCCTCGTGGACCCGGCGGCGCGTGGGCTCGCTGATCCGTACCGCGCTGGTGTTGTTCAGGACGTACGAGACGGTCGCGCGGGAGACGCCGGCCAGCCGGGCCACATCGGCGCTCGTGGGCACCGAGCGCTGGGCAGGGGGCGCGGACGCGGACGTGTTCGGTATCTGCACCATGACGTACCGCATCTTGGCAGAGGCGGCGGGCGGTGAAACGGGCGGGGGAACGTGCTCCCTCTTTCAACTGCCGAACACGTTCGTGGCGAACTTGTTCGCGACGAACGTGTTCGTTACGCTGGTGCCATGCCGACTTCCCCCCACACCCCCCGCAGCCGCCGCGAGCGCCCGGCCAAGCCGGCCCTCACCCGGGAGGGAATCGTGGCCGCCGCCGTGGCGGTGCTGCGCGCCGAGGGCCTGCGGAAGGTGACCATGCGCCGGCTGGCCCAGGAGCTCGACACCGGCCCGGCCTCGCTCTACGTCTACGTCCGCAACACCGCGGAGCTGCACGCGGCCGTCCTCGACGAACTGCTCGGCTCCGTCGGACCGGCTCCGGCCGCCGGCACCTGGCGGGAGCGCCTGGAGCACGTGCTCACGGCGTACACCGCGATGCTCTTCGAGCATCCGAGCCTCGCCCGCTCCGCGCTGACGGCCCGCCCCGGCGGCCCGCACTACCTGAGGCTGATCGAGACCCTGCTCGCCCTGCTGCACGAGGGCGGCGTGCCGCCGCGGCAGGCGGCCTGGGGCGTGGACCTGCTGCTCCAGCACGCCACCGCGACCGCCGCCGAGCACACCGAGCAGGACACCGCGCCCGGCAACCAGGACGACTGGGACGCCCTGGCGCGTGCGGTGCGCGGTGCGTCGGGCGCCACTCACCCGCGGCTCGCGGCGGTGGCCGGCGACCTGCTCACCGGTTCGCCCGAGGCCCGTCTGTCGTGGACGTTCCAGGCGCTGATCAGCGGCATCGAGCGGACCGCCGTACCGCAATGACCCCCAAGGAGGGCCTCATGAACACGCACCACCCCATAGCCGTCGTCGGCGGCGGACTGGGCGGGCTCGCCCTCGCCCGCGTGCTGCACGCGCACGGCGTCGAGTCGGCGGTCTTCGACCTGGACGCCTCCCCCACCGCCCGCGCCCAGGGCGGCATGCTCGACATCCACGAGGACTCCGGCCAGCGGGCCCTGCGCGCCGCGGGCCTGTGCGAGGAGTTCCGCGCGCGCGTCCTGCCGGGCGGCGAGGAACTGCGGGTGCTCGACCGGCACGGCGAGGTGCTGCTGGCGCAGGCCGACGACGGCCGGGGCGGGCGGCCCGAGATCGACCGCGGCGACCTGCGCGGCCTGCTGCTGGACGCACTGCCCGAGGGCACCGTCCGCTGGGGCGCCAAGGTGACCGGAGCGCGCCCGCTGGGCGGCGGCCGGCACGAGGTGTCCCTCGCCGACGGCACGTCGTTCACCACCGACCTGCTGGTCGGCGCCGACGGCGCCTGGTCGCGGATCCGCCCCCTGGTCTCGGACGCCCGGCCCGCCTACACGGGCGTGTCGTTCGCGGAGGCCGACGTCCGGCATCCGGTGGCCGACGAGGTGGTCGGCGGCGGATTCCTGTTCGCGCTGGGGCCGGGCCGCGGCTTCCTCGCCCACCGGGAGACCGACGGCAAGGTGCACGTGTACGCGGCGGTCGAGACCGGCGAGGACTGGCTCACCGGCGTGGACTTCGCCGACACCGCGGCGGCGAGGGCGTACGTCCTGGAGCGGTTCACCGGGTGGGACGAGCGCCTGCGGGCGCTGGTCGGGGAGGCCGAGGGGCGGCTGGTGCCCCGGGCGATCCACGCCCTGCCGGCCGGGCACCGCTGGGACCGCGTCCCGGGCGTCACGCTGCTCGGCGACGCGGCCCACCTGATGTCCCCGTTCGCGGGCGAGGGCGCCAACCTCGCCCTGCTGGACGGGGCGGAGCTGGCCCTGTCCGTCGTCGCCCACCCGGCGGACCGGGAGGCGGCGCTGGCGGAGTACGAGGAGCGGCTGTTCCCGCGCAGCGCGGCCGCCGCGGCCGAGTCGGCGCGCAGCGCCCGCGTACTGTTCCGCGAGGACGCCCCGCGGGGCCTGCTGGACCTGTTCGCCGCGCACGCGTGACGGATCGGCCCTGGCACCGCCCCCGCCTGACAGGGCCGCCCCTCGCACCGCCCCCGCACGACGAAGCCAATCCCCTCACCGCCCCCGCATGACGAAGCCAACCCCCTCACCGCACACCCGCGACGGGGGCAGGCTGCTCGCCGCGCGCCCGCCGCGGTGGCGGGCCCGCTCACCTGGCGCCCGCGAGAGTCGAGCCCACCGGCCAGACGCCCGCGAAAGTCGAACCCACCGGCCAGACGCCCGCGAGGTCAAGCCCACCGGCCACTTGGCCGCGAAGGGGCGGACGCGCACCGCATGCGGCAAGGGGAGCAGCCCCGCACCGCACACCGCGACGAGAGCAGCCCCGCACCGCACACCCGGGAGAGCCGTACCGCGCACCCGTGCTGGGCCGAGCCCTTCAGCAGGCCGGGTCGGCGTGGGACGGCTCGGGCGGGGCGGGCTGTTCGGCCCGGGGCGTCGCGGTGGCCGGGCACTCGGTGCGGGTCACCCGTGCCACCAGGTCGACCCACCCGGCCTCCAGCCGCTCCAGCGGCATGCCGCAGTGCCGGATCAGGTGATGGACCACGGCGGGCTCCAGGTAGCCCATCAGCGTCTGGGCGAGCAGATCGCAGTCCGCGCCGGGGACCACCTGGCGCAGCAGCAGGACCAGGTGCCCGTGCAGCAGGCGCAGCGACGGCGCGGTGTACCGGCGGTCGGGGCCCAGTTCCGCGGCGAGCTGGAGGTCCAGCTGGTCCACCGACCGTCTGAGCGACGCGCAGCCGAACGCGTGCAGCCGCTCCACCGGCGGCGCGCCCGGTCCCAGCGGCGGCGGCCCGCCGAGGAACGCGGCCTGGAACTTCCTCTCGGAGTGGTCGAGCAGCGCCGTCAGCAGCCCGACCCGGTCCCCGAACCGCCGGAAGACCGTCCCCTTGCCCACCGACGCGGCCGCGGCCACCGCCTCCATCGTCAGCGCCGCCGCCCCGTGCTCCGCGACCAGCCGCCCGGCGGCCTCCAGCAGCCGGGCGCGGTTGCGGGCGGCGTCCGCGCGCAGGCACTGCTCCTCGACGGGCGGGCCGAGTTTCAGCAACTGCGGCGTTTTCGTGGGCTCAGGAGGGTCCGGGATGGGTGGCAGGGAGACGGACATGAAGACAGCGTAAAGCACCGGGAACAAACTGGACCGCGGTCCGGTTAGGGTGCTACAACATTAAACGGACCTCGGTCCGGATTACTCATCCGCGTTTCGCCCGCTCCCTACCTTGGAGTTTCCATGTCCGTACGCATCCTCGCGCTCGTCGGCAGCCTCCGCGCCGGTTCGCACAACCGCCAGCTCGCCGAGGCCGCCGTGAAGCTCGCCCCCGAGGGCGCCGACGTCCAGCTGTTCGAGGGCCTGGCCGAGATCCCCTTCTACAACGAGGACATCGACGTGGAGGGCAGCGTGCCGGCCACCGCCGTCCGGCTGCGCGAGGCCGTCGGCTCCGCCGACGCCCTGCTGCTGTTCACCCCGGAGTACAACGGCACCATCCCGGCCGTGCTGAAGAACGCCATCGACTGGCTGTCCCGCCCGTACGGGGCCGGCGCGCTCACCGCCAAGCCGGTCGCCGTGGTCGGCACCGCCTTCGGCCAGTACGGCGGCGTCTGGGCGCAGGACGAGACCCGCAAGTCGCTGGGCGTCGCCGGCGCCCAGGTGCTGGAGGACGTCAAGCTCTCCATCGCGGGCTCGCTGACCCGGTTCGCCGAGACCCACCCGGCCGACGACACCGAGGTCGCCGCGCAGCTCGCGGAGGTCGTGGCGCGCGTGCACGGGCAGGCGGCCGGGCAGAGCGCCTGACCGCGGTCCCCGGACCCGGCCGGCTCCGACCCGAACCGAGCGGGGGCGGGGCCGGCCGCGTCCCGGGCTCCGCCAAACCGGCCTGGCGGCAGCGTAATTGACGGTTCAACCGGCTCTTGCCGGCTTGCGGATCGTCCGGGCCGGAACGACGATGGAAATGACCCGTTCGGGCCATCACCAGAACGCACATCACCGCGGCGGCGACAGTGCATGCCGCCGGCCTCCGCTCCCCGCCCGACGTCCTGGTCGACGACCGCTGCCGCTGCCTCGTGGAGGGAGCCGGCATGACCACGCATGCGGCGCCGGAGGCAGGCGTGCCCCGGTATTGCGCCCAACCACCCCAGACCCGGCCGCTGTTGCGGCCCGACCTCAGCCCCGACCGGGCCAAGGCGATCCTGCTGATCCGCACCAAGTGGGTCAACGGCACTGTGCTGCACTACGGGTTCCTCGACGAGGCCGGTGTCCTCGTCGGCGGCGACGAGCAACGGGACGAGGTCCGGCGGGCCTTCCAGGAATGGAAGGAACTGGGCATCGGGCTGGAGTTCCACGAGGTGCCCGACCCCGCCGACGCCGAGGTGCGCATCTCCTTCCTGGAGGGCGACGGCTCCTGGTCGTACGTCGGCCGGGACGTGCTGCTGATCGGCGTACGCGAGCCCACCATGCGCTTCGGCTGGGACCTGACCAGCCGGTACGGCAGGGCGACCGCCCGGCACGAGATCGGCCACATGCTCGGTCTGGCGCACGAGCACCAGAACCCGTTCGCGGGCATCGTCTGGGACGAGGAGAAGGTGTACGCCGAACTCGGCGGCCCGCCCAACAACTGGCCCCGGGAGACCACCTTCCACAACATCCTGCGCAAGCTGGCCCAGGACGAGGTCACGGGCTCCGTCTGGGACCCCGACTCGATCATGCAGTACGGCTTCCCGGCCGGGCTGATCCTGGAACCCGAGCGCTACCGCGACGGCATCGACGCGCCGCTCGCCCTCTCCGCGGTGGACAAGGAAAGGGCCCAGCAGTGGTATCCGGCGGTCAGCGCCCGGCCCGCCAGGCTCCAGCCGTTCCAGTCGCAGCCGCTGCACCTCTCCTCCGGCGAGCAGGCGGACTTCGAGCTCGTCCCGCCGGAGACCCGCAGGTACGAACTCGGCACGTTCGGCGACAGCGACGTGCTGACGGTGCTGTTCGAGGACGTCGACGGCGAACTGCGTTACGTCACCGGCGAGGACGACAGCGGTGACGACCGCAACGGCCGGCTCACGGTCAAGCTCCTCAAGGGGCGCCGCTACGTGGCCCGCACCCGCCTCTACTCCGCCTGGGGCAGCGGCGGCACGGCGTTCATGTACTGGTGAACGACGAGGAGGAACGGCGATGTCCGCCACGAGCACCACCGCGACACTCCGGGTACCCGCCGGGCTGCGGCCCGGCGGGGTCCGCTCGGGGAACCACCCCTGGAGGATCCGTCTGGTCGAGCACCCGGCGCGCGACGAGTCGTCGCACTTCCGGGCGGCGAAGAGGACGGCCAAGAAGATCGTCGCCGAGCTGGACGACGCCGAGCTGCCCTACGGCCACCGGCCCACCGGTACCGAGCACTGGCAGATGCACCACGGCGGCAGCCTGTGGGTCAAGGGCCGGCACGGCTGGCGGATGTACCGCGCGCGGGTCGGCATCGAGTGGAGCATGCAGTTCTGCGCCGACCCGGTGAAGGTGGACCGGCTGCGCCGGGAGGCCGCCGAACTCGTCGACGCCTTCCCGCTCACCCTGCCCGCGCTGGCGGAGCTGGGGTACGACCGCGCCGAGGCGCTGCTGCGCACACCGGTCCGGGACGCCGACGACGTCGAGGCGTGGACCGACTCCCTGTTCAACGCGTGTGTGCCGCACACGGCCGGGCACCACCAGGGCATCCTGCCGAAGGTGCCCGGCGAGCACCACTACCCCTGGCCCGTCAAGGGCGCCGACTTCTTCCGGTTCGACGACTTCCAGCTGTGGGTCGCCCTGCCCGACGGGATGCACGCGGCGGTCGCCCCGGTGGACCGCCGGGGTTCGGGCGACGGGCACGTACGGCTGATGCACGTGCCGGAGGGCAGCATGGCGGCCGACACGCTGGCCGAGGCCCAGGAGGGTCACCTGATGGCGGTCCTCCCGCCCAACAGCTCGGCCGCCCTGCAGGCCTTCCGGCAGCAGATCCCCCGGGGCAGCCGGACGGCGTCCGCCACGACCGCGCCGGACGGCGCACTCCGGGGCCGCCGGCACCTGGCCGACCGGAGGGACCGCCCCTAGACCACTGAACTCACGTACGACACACCGGTGTTCAGGGGGCGGACGTGTCCGGGTCGGCAGGGCGGGAACCCGAGGAACCCCAGCCGGGGGCCACAAGCGGGCCCCCGCGGCCGCAGGGGGCACCCCCGCCGGCCCGGCCCCCGCAGGAGCCGCCGTACGCCCCGGCGCTCCCCCCGCGGTGGCCGTCCGCACCC
>NZ_JBHMCY010000079.1:0-35841 GCF_042430725.1 Streptomyces cinereospinus
ACGAGCCGTCGGCGAACCCGCTGGATAGATCACGAAACCGCACTGGAGTACTAGTGGGATGGTTATCTGCCGCCCTGCCGCCAGGTCCATGAGGCTGCGGATTCGTTCGGCCAGGGTGCCCATGTCGGCGGCCGGCTCGCGGTGGCCATTCACCGCCGACTGAGTGAAGGTCGGTACGGGGGCGGGGCGCGGCACCTCGACCTTGGAGTCACGGCGCGGCAGTTGTGTCATCGTCACGCCGCTTCCTCCGAGGCCAGCTTCGCCTGCACGGTCTTGCCGAGGACGGCTCCGTGGTCGTCCTGCAACACGTGCCAGCTGATCTCGGCTCGCTGGCACCGTAAGAATCCGAGCCCCGTGTCCGTTCCGCGCAGTTCCGACCGCGCCTCTTCGAAGTTGGGGAAGGCGGGGTTCGCGTCGTCCACTTCCACCAGCAGGTCGCCCTCCCTCGGGTCCACGCTCAACCGCAGGATGACGCTCCCGTCGAAGAACGGCCCGCCGTGCTTGGCCGCGTTGTCGGCGAGTTCGGCAGCCACCCTGGCCGCGGCCTCGATGTCTCCGATCCAATGAGACAGGGTCAGGCGTGTACGCGTACGCGTCCGCGCCTCGCGACGAATGCGCGAGTTCGCCGGGAGCTTGATACTCCACTTCTGGCGGGCCGCGCCCTCCGGCTGTAAGGCCGTAAGCGTCACGGTGGCACTCACCACGCTGGCCAAGGTCAAGGACTCGGGCAGCTTGACCAGCGGCGCCACGGCGGCACCTTCCGGGGCAGTGCACTGCTGCGTTCGCGGGTTCACGGGGGACTCCCTGAATTCCTGTGCTCGGTCGTGCACTCTCAGCGAGGGCTGACAAGAGCGTTGCAACCGCGTGTCGACGGATCTACCCCCGGACCCACCTCGGCTTGCGGAGCGAAGTGGACCAGCGCCCTCGGATATTCCTCGGGCTCTCCTCGGAATCGCGAAGTACCGTCTTTAGTGGGCAGGTTGACGGGGACAACGCTCTACCGTCGGATCAGTGACGTGCTAGGCGGATGGCCGGGGAGGCAGCCGTGTTGTTCTTCCGACGTGCCCTTCAAGCGCGCGGCATACGGAGTCCAGAGGATTTCCTTCCCGAGTACAGGAAGGTCGCGCAGCGTCTCGACCTCAGAGACGTGGAACCAGCCCCGAAGACCGTCGAGGGCTGGTTGTACGAGGGGCGGAAACCCCAGAGGGCCTTCCGTCCGGTCATCGTGGAGATGCTGGGGCACAGCATCGAGCAGCTGTGGACCGAGGTCCCCGATGACGATACCGAGCCGCCCTTCGTTCCGCTGGCCGGCACGTCACCGGCTGAACCCCATGTCGGATCCGGCATGGACTTGAACGAGATGAAAAGGACGGGCGCGATGGCAGTACGACGCGCGAAAGACTTCCTTCTTGGAGCCGACCGTGAGCGGGTAGGCGAAGACACTCTGGGCCTGCTCGACGACGAGGTACAGCGCCTTGTCATCGAGTACCCACGCGTGCCCCTGTCGGCTATCTGGCCCGACCTGCTGGAAACCCAGGACCAGGTGTTTCGCCTGCTGGAGGGCGGCCGGGTCCGGCCGTCCCAGCTCCGGGACCTCAACGTCAAGGCCGCCCTGCTGTCGTTCCTCGTGGCCAAGGGCTTCAATGACATGGAGGTACCCCACGAAGCTATGACGATGACCCGCGTCGCTGCGGCCTGCGCCAGGGAGGCCGAGCACCCTGGACTCATCGCGCTCACTGACGGACTCAAGTCGCTCATCGCATACTGGGCGGACAGGCCAGCCGACGCCTACCACTACGCCGACCAAGGCGCCGCGACAGCCGCGAACCTCCACGGAACCGTCGGACTGTGGCTGCTGGGACTCAAAGCGCGAGCCGCCGCCGTCCTCGGTGATGAGGAAACCGTGCGCACCGCGAACCGGCAAGCCTCGGACCGGCGAGAGCACGTCGTACTCGACGATCTCGACCAGCTCGGGGGCTTGTTCATCTACGCCCCGGAAAAGCAGCTCTACTACGAGGTCGAGTCGCGCGCGCTCCTGGGCCATGGTGACGAACCGCTCTCCTCGACGGCCGAAGAAGCCGTGGCGGGATTCAGCGACCCCACCGCACCCAACTGGGCCTTCGGTGACCTCGCCGGCACACAGTGCGATCTGGCGCTCGTTCGGCTCTACAGCGGCGATCTGGACGGTGCGGCCGACGCGATACGCCCCGTTCTCGACCTGCCCCCCTCCCATCGCAACAACGGCATCATCGTGTCCGCCACGCGCGTGAAGCACGCCTTGACGAGTGGCCCCGCTCGGACGGCTGTCATCGCCCGCGACCTTCGGGCCGAGATCGAGGCGTTCCCGACCAGCCGCCCCGCCCTGCCCCGCGGGTAAAGTCCCGCGCATGCACCCGATCAACCGTTCCAGCACACGCCTCGCCCTTCGAGAACTGAACATTGAGGACGTGAATGCGGTGTTCGCCATCTACGGCAGCCCGGAGGCGACGGAACACCTGTCGTTCGAGCCACGTAGCCGGGACCAGGTTGGTCAGATCGTGGCTCGATCCATCGCTTCAGCCTCGGAGACACCGCGTACGGAATACGCGCTCGCCGTGATCGAGCGTGAGACTGCCGAGCTCATCGGATTCGGCCGCTTGGCCCTTGACCCCCACCAGCAGCGCGGAGCGACCATGGGCTTCGCGCTGCGTCCGGAGGCGTGGGGTGTCGGCTACGGCGTTGAGATGGTGCGGCTCCTGCTCAGGGTCGGCTTCGATGACCTGTGCCTGCACCGGATTTGGGGCGCACGGTCACCATGGAACGTAGCCTCCGCCAAGACGATGGCGGCCGTGGGCATGGTCGAAGAGGGCACCATCCGAGAGCACGTCCTGAAGGATGGCAGGTGGCGGGACTCCGTGGTGCACGCCATCCTCGACCGCGAGTGGCGCGCCGGAACGGCTGCATGAGTACCTGCGGGCAGCCGCGTTCCGAACGTCACGACGGGACATCCGGTCGTGGCCCGAAGCCCCGCCTACAACGTGGGTGACTGATGGGCCACTCCGCTGCCTCCTCCACTGTTCGCACAGTACGTGCGGCCTTGTCGGGATCTTGGTGGGAGGTCCAGCCGCAGTCGCCACCGTCGAAGACCTCGACCGTGGCAACTCCGGCCTGGCGGCAGCGGTTGAGGGTGCCCGCGTTGTAGGCGACAGCCGACTTCGCAAGTGTGGCGGCCTCCGCCCAAGCGCGGACCGGAACGCGCGCCCCGTTGCGGTAGACGACGTGCGTGAGCCTGTGGTCGGCGGCAAGCCGGTCGGCGAGGTTCTTCGCGGCCTGCTTCGCGGTCATGTTGCCTGCGGCCAGCAAGGGCACTTCCCGGCGCGCCGCTTGTCGTGCGGCGCGATAGAACTGGCTGGCCATCCGCTCGGCTTCCTCGGAGCGGCGCAGGAAGTCGGCGTAGGAGTCCGCCGCAAGCGACTGGAGGGCGTCACGGTGGAACGTGGTCCAGGTGAAGGTCAGGCCCAGGGATTCGGCCGCCGTCCGCCCGCCCTCCTCGTACAGATGAGGGAGCTGCCGCTGTACGAACTGCCGTGCCTCCGCGTCCACGCGCCGACGGAAGTCCTCGATCGCCCGCTTGAACTCCTGCAGCGTCGCCACGGTGTAGGGCGTACGCGGGTTGTCCGCGAACTTGGCGATCACCTGCTTCTGCTTGGCCTCCAGGCGCTTCCATGCGTCGTCCAGCACGGCCGCGACACGACGCGCGATCTCGTCGGGGTCACCAGGGACCAGCGGCGGCCACTCGTACGCCACGGCCGCCCTACCTTCCGCGCCGAGGCCGCAGAAGCGGCGCAGTGACCAGGTCGGCGCTGGCCTCGCCTGCCGCCGGATCGTCCGGGGCGACGAGTTCAGCGAGTCCGGTGATCTGGCGCTCCAGTCCGGCGAGGTTGTTGCTCTGGTCGATGGTGACCACGCCGTCGACCGTCATGCGCAGCGGCTCGGCGAGCAGCTTGGCACGGCGCTCGGCCAGCACCTCGGCGGCGACGGCGCGGGCTCGGCCCAGGCGCTCGTAGCGGCTGACGAGGTCCTGCTCGTCTGTGGCAGTGCCGAGCTGCGCTCGCAGCCAGGCGAGAAGAATCGGGTCCATCGGTGCTCCAGGATGGCCGTCGCCCGCCCCCGGCCTAGGACGGGCGGGGACGGGCTGAGGCGTCGTAGTTCTTACGCGTCGGGGTCGGCGGTTTTCCTGCGGCGCCGCGGCGCCGGCTGCGCGGGCTCGGCCTCGGCTTCGGCTTCGGGCGGAGCGGTGAAGCCGAAGGGCTGTGGCTCGTCCGGCTCGGGCTCCTCCGCAGAGGACTCCTCCGGTTCGGAGGACGGGTCGTCGTCCTCCCACGCGTCCGGGTTGGTGATCTCGGCGGCCACGTCGTCGTCGGGTTCGTCACCCGGCTCCAGCACGATCCACTCGCGCGACTTCGGATGCTGCACGTGCACGGCGGCTGCGAGTCGGCGGCCCATCAGATCACCTTCGCCACGATGTGGGCGTCCGGCGTGTGCAGCACAGGCATGCCGACTGCCGCTCCCTTGGTCCAGATCTGGACCGGGTCGTCCTGGGCGCCGCGGGTGATGATGATGCCCGGACGGTCCTCCTTGGTGATCTCCGGGTTGGTTCCGCGCGACAGGGCCAGGCCCTCGGCAGTCACGCCGAAGATGGTCTGCCCCCACTTCGCACGGTCCGGCGGCAGCATGATCCACCGGTCCTCGGGCAGGACCTTGGTCTGGACGCCGTCGACGCGCACCTGCCCCTTGTAGAAGGTGATCGGGGGCAGGCCGTAGTTGTCACGCACCACGTTGATCTGCTGGGGCGTGAGCGTGGCGGTCGGGGTGTTGGAGGGGTTGACCGAGCCGTAGTACGCCGCCCGGTAGGCGTTGTTGGCGGCCAGGAACGAGAACGCCTTGCGGCTGGTGACCACCAGCTCCGGGAAGGGCGCGCCTCGGTCGTCGAGGTACTGAATCCAGCCCAGCTCGTCCTTGATCGGGTCGGAGGTGGGATCCGACCACAGCTTCGGCACAGTCGGCAGGTTGCCCGCCGGCACGCCCCAGTCGACCTCGGTGGTCAGGCCGTTCTCCGCGACGAGCGAGAACTTGCCGTCGAGCAGGACGTCACCCCAGGCCAACTCGACACGGGAGCGGATCGCTTCGACGTGACGCTCAGTGTCGTCGTACAGCAGCTCGATCAGCCGGTCCTCGTCCGCTCCCCGGGACGCCTCCAGCAGGATCTGCTCCTGCTCGCCCACCAGGAGCTTCTGGCCCAGCGGCGGCAGCATGCCCTCACGGGTGGTCTGCCACGCCTCGCGGGACGCGAACGGCACGCTGGCGTCGAAGGCCCGGTACTTGGCGACGTTGACATACCGGCCGTTGTCCTTGACCCGCCACTTCACCTCGTCCTGCTCCAGCGTCGGGATGATCCCGCCGTTCTTGGTGAACAGGTGGTCCGCGGGCGAGGGGATCGCGCGGGCGAAGGTCGTGAGGTCGCGGGCGGCGACGTTCTTGATCAAGTCCTGAATGGTCATCGTCGGCCGCCTCTCACACGTACCGGATCTGGGGACCGGTCACCGACGGGGTGACCTTGGTGGGGTCGATGCCGCCGGGGACCTTCGCGGCGACGACGACGCCGTGCCACAGCAGCGCGGCGGGCACCTTCGTGGCGGTCGGCGCGAACAGCGCCTCGGCGAAGACGTGACCGGCGAGGTTCTGGCGGCCGTCGGTCGCCGTCGGGTCGAACGCTCCGTACAGGCCGCTCGCGCTGATCTTGCCAACGGGCACGCCGGACAGGACACGGCTGTACGGCTGGCTGGTGTCGGTCGAGGCGGCGGTGTGCGTGCCCGCCGTCAGCTTCGACATGTCGAGCGTGATGGTCTCGGTGGAGTCGGTGCCGTGCAGCGACGCGAGCCAGGCCCGGTCGGCGGTGTACGACGTCGACGTGGTGATGGGCTGGAGTGTCACAGCCGTCCTCCCGTGGACGTGAAGCGAATCGGATTCGCGCGCTCACCTGGTGGTGGCGCCGTCCACGGGAGGTGTGAGGGGCGTGGTCCCCATGTCCGGCTGTCCCACCGGTGGGGTCATGGTGTGCGCCATGACGTCGCTGGACCTGGTCAGCCGGTGACGAATCCTCGACGCCGGGCCATCTCCAGCCCGGCCGCACCGGGCTTCGGCGGCACACCGGCGCGCGAAGGCGGACCGCCGGCCGGGGAGCCGCCGGGGGCGGCCGGTGTGATTGTGCTGGTCTGACCGAACAGCTCGGGCCGCCGCTCCTTCAACTGCTCGGCAGCCGCAGCCACCGCTTCCTCGTCGGCGTCGGGCTGGTCGTCGAGCGCCCGGTCGATGAGGAGGATCGCGTCGCTGAGGTCGTCTCCTGCTGCGCCGAGTCCGGCGAGAGCGCCGCGTCGGATGGCGACACGCTCCCTGGCGGCGGCCTGAGCCTCGCGGGCTTCGGCCGCCCTCAGCTTCTCCTCGGCGGCCTGCTCCCTGCGCTCGATCTCCGTCAGCGCGGCCTGTTCGGCGTCGCGCTTGGTGGTGATGAATTCGGTCAGCGCCTCGGAGTTGTCGAAGCCGAGATCGCCGAGCAGCTTCTTCACGGCCGCGCGTCCGCCCTGCGTCTTCTCGCGGGCCAGCAGCCTCGACAGGTCTTCCTGCGTGACTGACCCGCTGGCCGTGCCGCCGTCGCCTTCGGGCTTGCTGGAGTCGTCCTCGGGGGAAGCACCGAGGATCGGGTAGATCGGCCGCCCGTCACGGCGGTGCCCGACCGGTTCGAGCGGGTTGGGGAGCGAGGGGCGCGTCATGCGTGAACCATCCACAGGTCTCCAGCGCCCCCGCGCCGTTGATCAGTGTAGTTCGGTTCCTCGGTGTGGGAGTTCGTCACGATCACGGCTGTTCGTCGTCTGTCTCCTGGCCCGCCGGGATCAGCGGGGCGGGACCTGTCTCCGGGCTGGCTTCGGGTAGCCCGAGGTACTTGCGGACTGCGGCGTTGTCGCCGGTGGCATCCGCGAGTCGGGCAGCGGCCTCGAAGGCTCTGGACTGGATGCGCTCGATCTCAGCCTGTGCGTCGTCGATCGGGTATCCGGCATCGATCAGCATGCGGATGCCGGTCTCCACCGACAGGACCCCGGCGCCGACACCCTTAACGACCTCGTCCAGGACGGCGGCGCGGTCGGTCGGGGTATGCGGCCCCCACATGAGGCGGGCAGGCAGCGACTCCCCCACGGGCCAGCCCTCGGCCTGCCCGGCCTGGTGGAGGCGCTGCACCATGCGCAGCAGGACGGCGTATTTGTGCGTCCGGGCCAGGCGCATGGCGGCGACGAGTGAGTCCAGTGGGCCGAGCGCGAGTTGCAGGGCGTAGCCGGACGGCAGGGCGGTCGGGTCCAGCGTGCCCAGGCCGGCGGCGGTGAGGCGGCTGTTCGAGGCGATCCGGTCGAGGATGTGGTCGACGCGGGCGCGCAGTTCTGCGAGCTGGGCGGATGTGTCGAGGACGTCCATGCGCCCGTTGTCGTTGAGCTGCCATACCGTCCCGGCCCGGACCTTGACGGGGAGGGGCTGCCCGGTGGCGCGGTCGATGGGTAGCCGTGCCCCGGCGAGGCCGATGATTGGTGAACCGGTGGTGGCTGAGGCGCCGGAGCTGTCGGTGTCGGTGGCGGACAGCTCGTCCAGGGCCTGGAGGACGGTGGCTACGGTGGGCTTGCCCCAGTGCTCGCCACTGGCCGGGATGGAGTTGGTGACCTGGACGAGGGGGATGAAGTCCACCATGAGGTCGAGGCGGTCGAGGACTTCGCCGTCTGACCGGACGCGGTAGGTGGCCTTGTCCATGGGCAGGTCGTAGAGGAAGTCGGCGTACTTGAGGTCGTCAAGCTCCCATTCGGCGTCGGTGAGGTAGCAGGTCCACGGGGTCGGCCGTCCCGGCGCCCAGGGGTAGGTCCGCGTGATCGCGCCGGTGTCGCTGTTGAGGGAGTCGCCTGTGCTCAGGACTGGTGTGCCGTCGTCGGCGTAGATGTACTCGCGTACGGCGTTGCCGTTCTTCGCGGTGCCGCGTCGGCTCGCGGGGGTGATCGGGCCGAGTTCGTAGGTGATGCGGCGGAGCCTGGCCTTCAGGCCGCGCCGCTTGTCCTCGGGCAGCTCCCACGCCAGGTGCACCCGCATGGGGAACTCGGCACCGTCCTGCTCCCCGTCCTCCGGCCACTCCGGGAAGTACAACCCGGGGTCCCAGGTGCGCAGCAGAACGCGGCCCTTGGCCGGTTCCCAGGCGAGGCTGTAGACCGCGTCGCCCAGCAGGATCGCGGTCCGCTCCGCCTGCTGGATGCGCAGCGGTAGGAGTTCCTTCTCCGCCCAGGCCCTCAGCTTGTCCTGAACGGCCAGCGCCATGGCGGCCTCGGTCGTCGGCTCGTCGTCGGCGTGCTCCGCACCCGCGACCGTGATGGTCTGCTCGGAGCCGAGGAGGTAGCCGAGCGCGGTGTCGACGAGCTTCGAGGCATCGCCGAGCTCGCGCCGTTCGGCCCCGCCTTCGTCGTCTCCGGTGATCGCGGCGACCTGGCCGGCCTGGTTGGAGTCGTACGCCGCGAGCAGACGGTAGGCGGCCAGGCGGCGCAGGTCTTCGTCAGGAACCCAGGACGAGGTCAGCTCTGCCCAGGCGTTCCGGCCTGGACGGCGTGGGTCCGCCATGACCGGCTTGTAGTCCAGCCAGCTCCAGACGTCGGTGATCAGCTCGCGCAGGCCCACAGTGCCCCTCCAGGCAGTCGGCCCCGCGCCGCAAGATCAGGTTACGGCGTTGACCGGCTGCCGCTGGCCTCTGCCACCGCCTCGTCATAGCCGGGCATCCCCGGCGCTGGGAAGGACGAGCACGCGGACACGAAGCCGCCGCGGTCGCCCCCGGTCTGCTGGCGCTCGCCGAGCTGGTCCCACCGGTCCTGGCAGTCCTGTTCGCTCGGACTGGAATAGGCGGGTGGTGCGCCGCTGGCGATCTTCTGCCTTTGCAGGGCCAGCCCTTCGCTGCGCCCGAGCCGGTACGTCTCGCGTACACGGTCGAGGTGTGCTGCGCGCTGGTCCTCCGCCGTGGGCTTCTCCGCTCCGGCCGAACAGCCTGTGAGGCACGCGACCGCGAGCGCGGCGGTGCACAGGGCCGTTGCACAAGTCCCCCTGCTCCCCCTGATCGTGAGGCTAGCAGCGGTTCGAGGCGCCCGAGCGGGCTGGGCCGTTTCCTCTTGGGGCCATTTAAGGTGCTGACGGAGCTGGATGTCAGCGGCGGCCGTCGAAGCGGTCGTCGTCAATGTCCGTAGGAAGAGTGTCGAGTTGGTCCGGGTCAGCGAGTTCGGTCAGCCCGTGCACCGCGGCGTCCATACGGTCCGGGCTGTCCATTCCTTCGACCCAGGTGACCATTTGGTCCTCCAGCTCGGTGTACTCGCCGACGTGGTGAACGAGCTGCTGTTCGTAGAGCTGGGCCACGGGCGCGGCGCGGAGGCGTTTGCCTACCTTGGCGGTGACCTCCAGGATCATCGGCATGAGCAAGCCCTTGGTGACGCCTTCACGGCGTAGCTGCTCCCATGCCTGCGTGACGATCTGCCTGGCCATGTCTCCGCCGTAGTTCTTCTCCACCACGATGGCGTCCGCCTTGAGTTCAAGGGCTAGTCGGCAGGCGGCAAGGCCCCAGTCGTTGGCGCCCATGGAGCCTGACCGGTCGGCGAGGACGTAGAGCTGCCGGTCGAAGTCCCGGCCCACGCCGATTACGCCGGTCTCGTCGCCGACGGTGGACTCTCCGCCAGCGGGGTCGACGGCCACGACGATGCGCGCCATGTCGATGCCGGAGAACTGAACGGCGTTGATCCTGGCGGTGTCGATCCACTCGCGCTTCCAGACGCCTCCCTCCGGTGGACGCGGCTTCTGCATGTAGAGGGCGCCCCAGACCCGCTCGCCGACACGCTTGCGGATTCGGGCGTGGTGGGCTGCGTCGAACCGCTGAGGCCACAGCGGCTCGCCGGGTTCCCGGCCGAGCGGGTCGTCGGGGCTGTCGGCGAGGGCTGGAAGGTCGATGACGCGCCATGCGTCGCGCTCGGTGGCGAGGATGCGTCCGGCGAGGTCGTCTTCGTGCCAGCGGGTCTGGATCAGGCAGATGGCGCCGGTCGGTTCGAGTCGGGTCTGTATGACGGAGGTCCACCAGTCCCAGGCGCGCTTGCGCATGGTCGGAGAGTCAGCGTCGGCCATGTCCTTGACCGGGTCGTCCACGATGGCGATGTGGGCGCCGCGTCCGGTGAGGCCGCCTCCGATGCCAGCGGCGAGGAGTCCGCCTTCGCCACCGACGATGTCGAAGCGGTTGGCGGCCTTGCTGCCGGGTGCGAGCTGGATGCCGAGGTCGTCGCCCCAGGTGTAGATGGCGTCCCTGATCCAGCGGCCGTGGTCGTCGGCGAGGTCGGCTGAGTAGCTGGCGATCATCATGCGGTGGCCGGGGTTGCGCCGGAGATACCAGAGCGGTGCCCAGCGCGAGGCGCGTCGGCTCTTGCCGTGCCGCGGGGGCATGGTGAGCATGACGCGGTCGCACCGGCCCTCGGCCATGTCGATGAAGGCGCGGTCGATGAGGTCCAGGTGCGGTGCCTGCATCTCCCGCCCGCCGGTGAGGACGGCGGCGAGGGCTCCCGGCGACCGGTCCATGGCCAACTGCCGTTCCGCGCGGGCTAGCTCGGCCCGCAGCGTCGGGGAGGCGGACCGAGCAATGGCGCGGCGCTGGGCTGGGGGGAGCGTCTTGTAGTGGGCGATGACGCTCTCGTTGTCGCGGGGCCTCATTCGGCGTCCGGGTCGGTGAGAGCGATCAGGGCGTCGAGTTCGTCGACGGTGACGTTCTCGATCTGCACCGGTCCGCCGTCGGGGCCGGACAGTTCGGTCCGGACGGGCATGTCGAGGCCCAGCAGCCGGGCGCGGCGTTCCATGATCCGCAGGGTGCGGTCGATGGCCGCGAGGTCCTGGTCGCGGACCGCCTTCTTGTACGCCACGAAGAACAGCCGGTCGAGACGGTCGGCCTCCAGCGCGCGCAGCTCGTCGACGTCGTCGTTCAGCTCGGCGCGGCGGTCGGCGAGTGCGGTACGGACATCGCGGCAGGCGGCATGGATCAGAGCCTCGTCGGTGGGCGGGTCCTGGTTCTTGCGGTACCGCTCGATGCCGTAGCCCTGGGGGTAGGCGATGCCGTCGGAGTTGGCGGTCGGGTCGGCAGCGAGCTTGCGGGCGATCGTGAGCCAGTCCACGCCGGCGAGTCGTAGGTCGATGGCGTCCGAGCGGCGGCGCGCGATGGCCGCACGCGCGGCTTTGTCGGGGCGTCCCACGGCGGGGGTCCTCCACAGCTCGGGTGCGCCCCCGCGCCCGGGTCCATGATCGCACCTCGGTTGGAGTCGTCTCCTCCCGCCTGCGGCGGCACGCAATTACGTCCACGTCGATCGGAGGTGGCTCTCTTCATCGAGGCGCGGCGTAGGTTTCGTGACGCCCTGCGAGGTGAGAGCGAGCAGTGCACGGAGCAGATCGATTGGAGCTCGACGCTCTTTCCGGAATCTACGCAGCGACTCTCGTCGGGGGAATGGGGCAGCTGCCGTTGACGGATAACGGTCTAGTCGGCCTACCTTGGGCCGTGACGACCGGTCGATCTGCCTGCCGCTTGGGAAGACGGGGCTGACGCGGCAGGCTGTGCTCTATATGCCAAGCGCCTGGTCAATTACCTTTTGCCCTGGCGGTACCTGGCGTCAGTGCGAGCCGTGAGGCTCTTCTGACCGGCGGAGTTGCCACTCATTCGGGTGAATTTCCGTGGAGTCCTCGACACGCTCGCATGGTGGCGTGGAAGTTTCTTTCAGAAAGAACTAGTGCGGCACATGTCTGACGGCCCGCTGTCTCGACAGAACAAGGAAAAGAGATATCAATGGCTACAACTGGTAGCGGACGCATTGAGGTCCGTGAAGGTGGAGCATTTCACGGCGAATTCCACCTCTCGGACGGAACCGAAGTGGAGTGCGTTGGCTCGGTCGGCGCAAGCAGCTTGCCCGCCTTTGAGACATCCGAGGCGAGCATCACCTACGAAAACGCTCCGGAGGGCGCGACATTTCTAACGGGGGCAGTTGGCCGGGACGCCATTGACCTTGCCATGAATGGCGGGTCTGTTAAGCTGACCGGAAAGCTCCTGCACTCGCTGGAAGACAGGCATGCAGTTGTCGGCCATGCGGAATTGCGCCTCCCTTCAAAGTAAAACACCGGGCCGTCGACCTCCAGACCGGAGAAGATTGCGGCGTCCGGGGCTGAAGATCGACGGGGAACAGCGGGAAGGGGCGAACATGCTTCGCCCAGCGCCATCTACCTCACATCAGTGACATCTGCTCACCCTGGCCGGGCCGCTTGGACGGCACGTTTTCGGGAGGGGCGTCCGGCGCGTTGCGCTGGACTCGCAGCCACCAGGCGAATTGGTAGTTGCGGCAGGTCCGGAAGCGGACCGATTTCCGGCGCGGTTCACTGTCGGGGATGTCGTGCTCGCCCCATCCGGTGATGGGGCGAGCGTTGGTCAACTGGACATGGAGGCCGGGTACGAGGGCGGGCCCTTCCCACTCTTCGCCCGGTGCGCCCTCGAAGGCCAGGTGGGCGTTCTGGCTCCAGTTCCACGGGTTGGGAAGAGCGCACAGGTACCAGGCCAGCGGGGGGTTGTCCTGCGGGAGTTCGAGGGCCTGGTGCCGCCGGCGGACGTCCACCCGGGGGCGGTCGGGCTGGCCGA
The DNA here is from genome assembly GCF_042430725.1 of Streptomyces cinereospinus. Classification (NCBI taxonomy): domain Bacteria; kingdom Bacillati; phylum Actinomycetota; class Actinomycetes; order Kitasatosporales; family Streptomycetaceae; genus Streptomyces; species Streptomyces cinereospinus. The sequence goes on from NZ_JBHMCY010000079.1 coordinate 12,749, forward strand.
AGCTGCGAAGGCAGTGCTGGTCGAGGGCGACGTGCCGCACGCCAGCCAGCCACATGATGTGGTATCGACTCCGCGATTCGATCTGTACCTGTATTAGCTGCGACATGCGCTCCCCAATTGCTTTTACTAATTGGCGAGAGAATCGTTTCTCTCTACTACCAATTTTATCAAATTTCCCACCAATTCCAGATGCCTGTCATGGCGGAAGCCATTCGGGTAAGGCATGTTGAATTCCTCTTCGAACGCCTTCTCGTACTCCTCTTTGGGGAGCGGGATCGGACGGCGGCACGTCGCCTTGAGGTTGGACCCGCTGAGGTCGGTGACTTTCACGTCCTTGAAGTAGCGCCGGAGCATGGGTTCCAGCGTCTCGGGCGTGTGGAAGCGGAGCTTCTGCCACTTGCCCTTGACGAAGTTCATCTCCACGTTGTCGTCGTCGAGGAAGCTCATCTTCGTGGTCGCGGTCTGCGAGGTGACCCGCTTGGCCTGCTCGTCGCGCAGTTCGCGCGCAAGGCTGCGCGTGCCGAGGCACACCACCCCGTCGGCAGCGCACAGGGCGTTCACGGTGGTCATCACCCAGTGCTGGTAGTCGAGCGAGGTGGTGGCGTTGATGACGGAGTCCAGGACAACGACGTCGTACAGGCCGTTGACCCGGAGGTCCTTGTCGATGTCGCGGATCATGCCGACGACGGCCCGGATGTCTACGGCGTACGAGCCGTCCCGGCATCGGTAGGGCTCGTAGTCGTGGATGTTGAAGCCCTTGGCCCGCAGGTGCTTGGCGTAGTCGCCGTATCCGGCGCCGAAGTCCACGACGCGGTGCGTGGGCTTGAGCCAGGGCGTGACGAGCTGGTCCCACGTCTCGGAGCCGTACGCGAGCTTCCCCGCCTTGGCCTTGGAGGAGAACTGTCGCAGCCGCTTGGGCTGGACGATGTGCTGGTTCCAGACCGGGGCCTTGTCCTCGATCGCACTCCAGTCGTACACGCCGTACTCGCCGGTGAGGTCGGCGTGGAGCTGGGCGGCGTCGGCCGAGGCCACGGTCCAGGCCAGGAGGTCGAAGCGGGAGAAGGAGGCGACGACGGCGTACTCGGCGTTGAGGACGATGCGTCCCTGGTCATCGATGACGACGCTGCCCCAGGGGCCGTGGCCGGCGGTCATGTGGCCGATGGCGTTGACGAAGGAGAGGTTCTTGCGCTCGGCCACGCGGATGGACTGCCACGGTATCCAGGACCAGGCGCCGATCTCGCCGGGCTCGGCGTAGACGACGCTGGCCTCGGTCTCCACACGGTTGTGCAGCAGGTTGAACTGGATCTCGTCCTGGAGGCGGACCTTCGTGCCGAGCATGACCGCGGGGGTGTGGGTCATGCCGATGGCCTTGAGGCCCTTCGTCCTCTGGTGACCTGCGACCAGCGTGCCGTCCGCGTTGAGGATCACCGGCTTGACGACCCCGTGGCGGCGCAGCGATGCCTGGAGCCGGACGAAGGCCGTCTCGCTGAGGCGGCGCGGGTTGTAGTCGGCGGGGCGCAGTTGGTCGAGCGGGTACGACTCGTAGAACGTCGTGGTGGGTGCCTTGCTCATGCGGCGTCGCCCTCTTGGTGGGCTTCCTGGAGGACGTGCCAGCCGAAGCCGAGGTCGCTGTTGGTGTCGTCGACGAACTTCGTGTAGATGGCGTTGAGGGCTTCGACCTCTTCGGAGGTGATCCGTACCCGCTTGGACTCCCACTGGAGGTAGCCCCACTGGAGGTAGTCCACTGTGGCGGCGGCTCCGGTGCCCGCGCCGTCGGAGGTCAGCTCCAGCGTCTCGGGCAGCGAGGTGTCGTCCAGCAGGCGGTCGACGCTTTCGCGGTCGTAGCCGGTACCGGCGAGGTCGGGGATCTCGGAGAGGACTTCGGCCAGCAGGGCGGTGTCGTATCCCGCGAGGTCGTTGGTCCGGTTGTCGACGATGACGATGCGTGCTGCGGCTTCGTCATCGACGTCGATCCAGGTGGCGGCGATCTGCTCCCAGCCGAGCTGCTGGGCGGCGGCCACGGTGTGGTTGCCCGCCAGGATCTCGTTGGGCCGTCCGGTGTGGGTGCCCTTGTTGACCACGACGGGCCGGTACTGGCCGTTGACCGTCAGCGACTCGGCGATGGCCGGGAGGTCGCCTGTGCGGGGGTTGCGGTGGTACGGGGCCAGGTCGCCGATCGGAACGGCGAGTGGCAGGAGCTGTTCGGGGATGTTGGCGAGCGCGGTCACGGGCGTCCCTTGTGTAGGCCGTTCCCCGCGCCCTACGCACGCCAACACTAGACGATCAGCCGAGCTGTCGGCTCGGTTCAGCCGGGAGGGCGGCGGCCGGCGCGGCCTGCTCGGTCGCTGGCGGAGTGCCGTCAGTGGTCGAGGCGTTGGCCGTCTCGTCTCTGTTCCGGTAGTGCCGGAGTTCGGCGCGGATGGCGTCGAGGTGGTTGTCGGTGATGGTGCTGGCGGTGAGCGGGTCGAGGTCGATGCGCTCACCGGTGTACTGGCGCGACGTCGTCATGCGCCCGACGCTACTGAGTCGACCGTCTCCCGGCCCGGCTGGGTGGCGACTACCGGCTGGCCCTTGCCTGCGGCGACGAGGGCCTGCGTGATGGCGCCGGTTACCGCTGTGACGTAGGCGGTGAAGACGTCCGTTACGTTCCCGCGGTTGGCTCGGGACAGGTCGCCGCTGAGGAAGAACGCCTGCCGCTGCGCGGTGCTGATCTCCAGTTGCACGCCCATGCCGCGTACGCCGTGGTTGCAGATGTTCGTGACGTCGTTGCCGTTGACCTCTTCGTTGGCGACCTGGACCGCGAACCCTGCCTGCGCGAGGGACTGTCCGATGCGGTCACGCAGGGGATAGTCGAGCCCACCGAGGTTCGTCATGGGCGTCGCGCCGGCGGCTCCGTGCCAGGAGACGATGTGGGTCGCACCCTGGGCGAGCGCCAGCGCCTGCGGGTCGTCGAAGCTGGTCGAGGCGATGTGCAGGTCACCGTTGTCGGCCTGCTTGATCCCGTCGAACGTGTAGAAGTCGTGCACGTCGCCTGCGGCGGCACTGGCGAGTTCGCTCGTCCCCTGTTCGATCCCTCCGCCGTGGATGGCCAGGTGGAGCAGCGTGGAGATCGGGGAGGAGCGCCAGGAGCGTTGGTAGTCGATGCCTTCGATCTGGGCGCTGGCGAGCGCGGCGAAGGAGTTGTAGAGGCCGGTGGTCATGAAGCACTTCCTTGAGTCGGGATGACCGCTGGGGCGGTGATCACGGCCACCGCCCCAACGTCTAGCGGTTGTTGCAGCCGCAGATACCTGACGGCAGGCACCACGAGTCGCAGGAGTTGCACCACTCCGCGCCGGGAACGGGGGGTTCGCCGTGCCCGGTCCGCCCTGGCGTCTGGTCCTCGGTCATGCTGCTGTTCTCCTGGTTGGTCGTCTGGTCGAGCTGGCTGCTTCGAGTTCCGCGCTGCGCCGTGCGGCGTCCCGGCCGGGGGCCTTGTGGATGCGTCGGCCCGGGTCTCGCTCGTCGGCGGCCTTGTCCGGGGGCCCGTCCCGTTCGATGAGGAGCCGTAGGTACAGCTCGCGGTCCTCGGGATTTCCGTTGAAGTCCTCTGCGCTCATGTCGCTCCGGAGTGCACGGGACCCGCCCCCGGCGTGGCGGGAGCGGGTCCGGTCGTGTTCGTGGCGTCGCGGTCCCGGCGGCTTCGCTTCGGCGCGGAGCCGGTGCCTGGCGGGTAGGGCGCGGGGGATTGGCCACCCGCCAGGCACCGAAGGGGATGCCGCATGCCACGGCGTGCCGGTGGGCCGGTTCCTCGGCTGTGGCCGTTCCCACCAACGAGATAGACCGTATCACCCTCCAGTGTTGGGATCTATTTCGTGTTTTGCGTGACCCCTGCCGTCAGTCGGAGCCCCGTAGCCGAACCCTTCGAAGGGCGCCGTTCCGTGCTCGGTCGGTCCGTCCGTGAAGAACAGGTCCTGCTGCACGGCCCGGGGTCGAGCGGTGAAGTCCTCGGGCCTGAGCTTGATCGGCTTGAGGGTCGCAGGAGGTGCCGTGTCGCGAACCGGGATGACGGCGATCACCGTGGCCACGCCCACCGCCGGAAAGGCGTCGGCGGGCAGCTCCCAGAGGGTTCCCCGCGCCTCCCATATTCGGGCGAGGAAGTCCTTCGTCCGCCTGTCGTCCCGGTACGTGAGGCTGCCGTACATGATCGCGACGAGGAGGCCACCGGGCTGGATGAAGCGCAATGCCCGCTCCACGTGCCGGATGTCCTGCCGTCCCGCGAACGGGGGGTTCATGATGACCCGTTGGTAGCGTCGCTCCACCTTGACCGTGAAGAAGTCGGCGGTGATGACCTGCCGGGCGTACCCGCCGGCGCGGATGTGCTCCGCGCGGGCTGCGTCGAGTTCGACACAGTCCACGACGGCCCCGCGGGCGGCGACCGCTTCGGCGATGGCACCGCGCCCCGCTGAGGGCTCCAGCACCTCGCATCCGGGTTCGAGTTCGGCGAGGTCCAGGAGGCGTTCGACCGTGGGCCTGGGCGTCGCGTAGAACCCGCGGTCGGCGTCGGTGAGCACCTCGCCGGTGGCGAGCAGTCCGGCTACGGCGTCAGCGGCATCCACGGTGAAGACGTGGGCCTTCCGGTAGCGGTGCCACCGGCCGCCCATTGCGTGCAGGGCGAGGTTGACGCGCTCGTACAGCTTGCGGTCGAGCTGGCCGTTCAGCCGGAGTTCCGGACCGTCGACCGAGGCCGCGCGGAGGACTTCGAGAACGTCGGTATCTATCCTCATGGTGGACTCTCCAAGGTCAGGCGTATTCGGTGCAGTTGACGGCGAGGGGGTGGTCCTTGTGGTCGGCGCAGACGGCGTCGCCCGTGGCGGGGTCCGTCCCGCCGTCGCACAGCTCGCAGACCCAGTAGCCGCAGACGACGCAGATCGCGGAGGCGACCTGGTCGCAGGTGTCGGCCAGGTCGGCGTCACAGAGACGGCAGACTTCGGGCGGCAGCGTTCCGTCGTCGGGCCAGGTCTTGAGGCCGTCGATGCGGGAGGGTCGCTTCACGCCGTCCGCTCCGCCCCACGGTCGCTCTGGGCGTTGGCGGTGAGGAGCGCCGCTTCGAGTTCGACCAGGCGTGCCGCGACCATGATGGGGAACCGCACGTAGACGGAGCCCCCTGCCTGGTTGAGGAGTTCGGCGGCGGCGAGGAAGGTCGCGTTGCTGGCTTCGTTCAGGGCCTCCGTGTCGTTGTCGCGGCGCGCCTTGACCAGGTGCTGGGCGGCCTCGCGGACGAGCTGGGCCGCGTCGGAGTCGTACTCCTCAAGGGCGTTGGCCGTGGCCGGCACTCCCTCGAACAGGTTGCGGTTGATGTTGCGCATGGCGCGGATGTCGTTCATCACTGAGGGCTCCCGAGGGAAGAGAGGGGGGCGGCCCGCTGAGGGCCGCCCCGAGTGGATGGTCAGGCGGTAGTTGGCAAGACCGGCCTCGTCGCCGAGGCTGGTGTTGCCCGGGTGAACGGTCAGGCCGCGACGGCGACGGGCTGGGCGTCGGAGTCGGCGTCGTTCTCCTCGGACTCCGGGGCGGGCTGGTGCCCCGGCTCGTCGGCGGCCTCGGCCTGCGGGGTGACGGCGACGGGAGGCGCCGTCTCCGTCTCCGAGTTGTCGTCGGCGGCGGGCTCCAGGCGGGCCAGGGCGGCGTCGGCCTCCGCGACCAGGTCGGGGGCAGCCGCCGCGGGGTTGACCATGATCTCGCTCGCGTCGGCGTGCGCCTTGGCCTGGCGGAGGTTGAAGCGCGCCTTCTGCACGAAGGCGGCGACCCTGTCCATCTGCTCCAGCCGCTTGCCGACCTGCCCCTCCAGCGCGCGAGCCAGCTCCATCGGGTCGGCCTTGCCGACGCTGTCCAGCAGCTCGCACATGCGCTCGATCTCGTCGAGGTCGCTCTTGGTCTTGGCCTGGGCGCGGGTCCGCTGGGCCTTCTCCTCGGGCGTCATCTCCTCGACGTCGACCATGGAGTCCTGCTGCGCCGCCTTCTCCTGCTTGCGCATGGCGTAGGCGATGTGGACCACCTGGTTGTCGCTCTTGTCGCCCTTCTTCCAGTCGTCGAAGACGGCCTTCTGGTTGGCGGGCGAGAGCGCGGCGATCTGTACGGCGGCCTGGGTGCCGATGTGGCCAGCGTCGACGGCGGCCTGAATCTCGGGGCGCAAGTTGAGCAAGGTCAGCCGCTGGTTGACGAAGGGGACCGACTTGGAGAAGGTCTGGGCGACCGCGGGCACCTTCTCGGGGTCGCCGTCGTACTCGTCGTCCAGGACCCGCTTGAAGCCGCGGGCCTCCTCCATCGGAAGCATGTCCTCGCGGTTGAGGTTCTCGGCCATGGCCTTCTTGAAGGAGTCGAGGTCGCTGATCTCGTCCTCGCCGTCGGCGAGGAGGATCTTGGCCTCGATGGTGATGTTCCCGGCGATCTCGTTGGCGCGGAAGCGGCGCTCGCCCGCGACGAGCTCGTAGGTGATCGCCTCGTTCTTGCGCCTCGTACCCGGAATCCCGAGCGCACGGACGACAACCGGCTGGAGCAGGCCGTGCTGCTTGATCGAGTCGGCCAGTTCGTTCAGGGCCTCCGTGTTGAAGGTCTCGCGGGGCTGGTTCTCGTTGCGACGGATCTGGCGCATCTTCAGGGTGGCGTACTTGTGCGGCATTTCGGGCTCCAAGAGGTCGGTGGGGGCTTCTCCTTCCCCCTTCCTTCTGGTTCTATTCTATATGCGTTGTGGGGGTGGGTCCACATTTTTCGAGAAGTTTTTGCAGGTCAAACGCGTGGACGCGGAACCCCGAGTGGGGTCCCGCGTCCCATGACCATCTCGATCGATCAGCTTACGGCGGCGCCGCTCAGACACTCCGCCCTGCGCTCGACGCGCTTCGGGTCGACGATCGACAGGGCCCCCAGTACCTCGTGAGCCGACTCGTCATCCAGGGCGACGTTCTCCACTCCTTCGGACTCCTTCAACCGGGCCAGCACTCGTCCCAGTTCGATCCCCACCCGTACCCTCCCCGCGTTGCAGCGTTCCGCCCCCATAACGAACGGCGGCCCACTTAGATCCCCACACAAGCAAAAGGTCGGCACACATCAGGCGGCTACTGGGGTGCCGGTCACGGTCTCACAGCCTGGCGGGGCGGGCGAGGAGCTTCGGCGGGCAGCATGCTGAGTACACGATCCACTAATGCCGTTACAGATCTTGCTGCGGGGCAACACCTAATGTCAACCAACATAGACATTAAGCTGCCCCAAGAACCTCAACCGTCCCACGATCACCACTGACCATGCGCCCCGAGTTCCGCCCGCGACCTGGCGCGCGCCCGAGGAGTACCTAGAACCATGCCGCCCGGTCCGGACACCCCTCTCTCCAGCAAGCTCGCCGTGCTGCTCAGCAGGAAGCGCGGAGCCGACGGAAGGACACCGAGCGTGCGCGTCATCGCCGCCGCGACAGCCGAGACGCCCGGCGGCAAGCCGGCGATGACCCACCAGGTGGTGAACGACCTCCTGAACGGGACCAAGGCCAACCCCACGACCTCTCAACTCATTGGACTCGCACGCGCATTCGACTGTCCGGTAGCTTACCTACTCCCCGGTTACAACGGTTTGACCTCGCTGGCCGTCTACGAGGAGCACCAAGACGTTCGCGAGGCGCTTCGTCTGGTCCACGACCTGGGCCAAGCCGGGGCTGCCGAACTTCTGGAGGCCGCACGTGAGATCCGTTCCCGACACGGGCACAGCGATCTCACGGTCCCCGAAGTCCCCGAGTCGCTTCCTCCTGCCACCGAACCACCGCGGCCAGGCCGGCGGAGACGGCTCAGCTTCACAGAGGCGGCCGAACGGGCCGTCTCTGACCTGGAAGGAACCTGAACGACATGGACGGCATCGTCTTCGGCCTGTGCGCCCTGTTCGGTATAGCGGGCACCGTGCTCTCCGCCCGCGAAGCCTGGCGCCAGCGCACCCGGAACGAATACCGCATTGCCCGCTTCGCACGAGCCGCCGCCTTCGCCGTCTGCACGATCGGCGTAATCCTGGCCGTGCCCCCGGTAGCGGACCTCGCCGAGTCTGTGACGGGCATGAACAACGCGGCCAAGCTCGGGGCCCACATCTGCGCCGTACTGTGGTGCGGCAGCCTTCAACTCATGCTGGTCGACTGGTCCTACAACCACGAGGTCCTGAGAGCCAGCCTGTACGCCCGCATCGCCTTCGCAGTCTGCGTCCTTGCCGCGATGCTGCCGCTCTTCGTTGGAACAACGGACGAGAGCATTAAGTTCACGACCGAGTACGCAACCGCGCCAGGCGTCACCGTCTACCTCATGATCTACCTCGCCTACGTGGCGATCACCTGTGGGGAGATCGCGTTCCTCTGCTCCGGCATGGCTCTGTCGGCGAAGCGAACTGGTCACACCTGGACAGCGAGGGGCCTGGCCATGTCGGCTGTCGCGGCCGTCCTCGGCGTCGCCTACGCCGCCAGCAAGGGGTCATACCTGGTGACTCACTACCTCGGGCACCCGTGGCCCCTGCGAGCCGAAGAGATCGTCTCGCCCGCCCTGGCCGGTCTCGCTGTCGTCGCGCTCATCACCGGGCTGACCATGGCGATGGTCGGTCGTCGCCTCTCGTCCCGTAAGGCGCCTGCTTCAGTCGGCGTCTGACCGGCCGGGGAGCTTGCGCCAGTGCAGGACTACCCTGCCGGGCTCAACGGTGCGGACCCCTCGGGCCCTTGCGGGAAAGACCTCGACGTTCGTCAGGAACAGCCTCACGATGGCCTTCTTCGACGTGACGGGAGCGGTGTTCCACCACCGCACCAGATCCTTGGCGCTGCCGAGGGAGAAGTCCGCCATCTGCTCGGCGTACCGCAGGCGCGAGCGGTTGTCCTTGAGATTTGCCGTGATCTCGCGATCGGCGGCCACGAACGCGTCGCTGCTGATCTGCCGCTGGCCGTAGAGGGTCGCCGCTTCACGGCGGCGGCCCTCCAGTTCCTGGATGGTCGCTTCCATCTCCTTGATCTGGGACTGGACGGCGGCCTGAGCCTTGAGAATCTGGGCGCGGATGCCGGGCTTGAGGAGTTCGGCCACGACGTACTCGCCGACATAGGTCTCCAGAAGCTCGCCGTCGATGCGGACCTCGCCGCACCCACCCCGGCCGTCCTTGTCCTTCGGGCGGCAGCGGTACCCCGGCGTCCCGGCGTTCGTGCGTGCCCCCTGGAGAGCCCAGGTGCACTTGCCGCACGTGCTGGCGCCGTCCACCAGAAGGTAGTCGTAGGGCGGGGCCGCGTCGGCCGTCTTCCGGCCCTGACTTCGCGCCTGGAGAGCCCTGAACTCCTCCGGGGTGATGGCGCCAGGATGGCCGGCATCGACGAGCTGGCCATCGTCGTCGTAGCGCAACCCGGCGATGGCCGGGTTCTGGAAGAGGCGCCCGATCGAGGCGTCCTTCCACTCCCCTCCGAGCGTGCCTCGGTAGCCCTCGCCGTTCGCCCAGACGGCGATGTCCGCATTCGATTGGCCACCTGTGAGAGCCCGGCTCACCATCTGGCGAAGCGGGCCCACTTCGTCATCGCGTAGGCGACGTCTCGACGCGTCGTCGAAACCGTAGAGCCGTGGCATGCGGTCGTCCGTTCTTCTCTCATGCGCCTCCTGAGACTGCCTGATCCTAGGTCACGGCCCTATGGAGAGGGCCGTGACCAGTGAACCGATACGCGAAAGCTACGAATGATCACTGCGTGGTGGCGTCACTCCGAGCACTCGCCAGAGCGCAGCCGTAGGGACCCTCACGGTGCTGCCCAGAGTGAGCGTCTGCACCGGGAAAGATCCCTCCTTGATCAAGTTGTAAGCCTTGTGCACACCGATACCCAGGGCCCGAGCAGCCGTCGTGACGTTCACAGTCGGCGGCAGCGCGAGCAGTTCCTCCAGAGTCATCGGGCTGGTCCCGGAGGTCGTACCTACGGAGGCGTCCTTCGTTGTCATTCCCGTTGTCGCGTTCTCCCCCGCGCCAACGCGAGTTAAGGATACGCCAACACTGGAGTGTTGGGGCAAGATAGGGCATCGGTTCGACAAGGACCGGCACAGAAGATCCACAACCGAAAGCCACGAAGGGGATGTTTGTGTTCGATCCCAGCTACTACCGGCGCTGCGCGTGCAAGGCGCCCGCCGTCGACGAGGACGGCGCTCCCATACTGAACGCCAACGGGCAGCCCAAGATGCGCATGCTTGACGCAAACTGCCCGAAGCTCCCGCAGAAAGGACACGGCACCTGGTACTTCTACTTCGAGCTGGAAGCCGGGGAGGGCGGCAAGCGTCGGCGCGTACGGCGAGGGGGATTCGCCACCAAGAACGACGCGAAGGCCAAGGCGGAGGAGATCTACCGCGACGCCATCGGAGGCGCCGACGTGCTCAGCGACGCCACCGTGGGTCAGGACCTGCATAGCTGGCTCAAGAGGAAGAGGGGCCTGGCCCGCACCACCCGGCATGGTTACGAGGAGCACATCGCCCTCTACCTCGAACCGCACCTCGGGCACATCAAGCGGCGTGACCTCAAGCTGCGCCACGTCGAGGCGATGTACGACGCGATCGAGCGGGAGAACTCCGAGCGGCTGCTTCACCACGCCAAGGTGGTGGAGCTGGAGGAGGCGCGCGACGCCGCCCACACGGCGTGGGTGCGCGCCGCGGGCAAGAAGGAGGAACGCCGCGCCACTCGCCGGGCGTACCTAGCTGCCAACGCCGCCCTCCGCGAGGGACGCAAGGGTAAGCGGAAGATCACCAGCGCCGCGACGATGCACCGCATCAACGCCACCCTCAGCTCGTTCCTGGGCAGCGGCATCAAGCGCGGCGAGTACACGACCAACTGGGCGGCCATGGTCGAGCTGCCGGCGGTCAGGCGCCCCAAGGCTCTGGTCTGGACGCCCGAATGGGTCGAAGAGTGGAAGCGGACGGGCCAGAAGCCCAGCCCTGTCATGGTCTGGACCCCGGAGCAGACGGGCCAGTTCCTCGACTTCATCGCCGACGACCGACTCTGCGGCATGTGGCACGGGTTCATCTTCCGTGGCCCGCGACGCGGCGAGATGTGCGCGCTGCCCTGGACGGAGGTCAGCCTCTCCGGCTCATGGTTCCGGATCTCCGCACAGATCGTGGAGATCGCGTATCGGCAGTACGACGAGGCCCCGAAGCAGGACAGCGTCCGCACCGTCACCCTCGACTCCCAGACGCGCAGGAAGTGGGAGGAGTGGCAGGCCACCCAGGCCAAGGAGCGTGAGCAGTGGTCCGGCGAAGCTGCCTGGGTGGAGAGCAACCGGGTCTGGACGCACGAGAACGGCGAGCCCCTGCACCCCGACTGGATCAGCCGACGCTTCAACCGGCTGGTGGAGCTGTCAGGACTCCCGCCGATCCGCCTGCACGACACCCGGCACCTGTCGGCCACGCTGGCGCTCCTCGGCAAGGCCGACATCAAGGTCGTCCAGGAGCGGCTTGGCCACAGCTCCCGCCAGATCACCTCGGACACGTACACGAGCGTCCTGCCTCAGCTTCTGACTGCCGAGGCGGAGTCGACGAGCGCCGTCGTGCCCCGGTCCCCCCAGAAGAAGACCCCTCGGGGAGAGGAGCGGGACAAGCCCCAGAGCCCGGCCGAGGATGGCGCCGACAACGCCCCAGAGGCGGGCGAGGATGGGCCGGACGAAGGACTACGTCCCGCCGCGTGACCTGCGTCCTCAATTTGTCCTCACGATCATGAAACGATGATCGTGGAGGGCCGCCAAGATCCTCCCGTACTCACCCCTGACCGGTTAAGTGCCTGGTCAGAAGGTTTCTTCCCGCGTAGCGAGTGGTGGGGCGGGTGGGACTCGAACCCACGGCCGACGGATTATGAGTCCGCTGCTCTAACCGGCTGAGCTACCGCCCCATAGCGGCGTGTCGCGTACACGTGTGCGCGCCGTCTGCCGCAGCATAGCCGCTCATACGATCTCCTGCTCCGGATGGTCGGCTCCGCATGACCTTGAGGACTCCCCCGTGGCCCCGGCGTTCCGCCGGACAGGACACCGGACATGAAAAAGGACCCCCTGCGGGGCCCTCGTTCAGGCTGCTCCCCCGACTGGACTCGAACCAGTAACCTGCCGGTTAACAGCCGGCTGCTCTGCCAATTGAGCTACGGAGGACCGAGCTCCCCCGACTGGACTCGAACCAGTAACCTGCCGGTTAACAGCCGGCTGCTCTGCCAATTGAGCTACGGAGGAATGCCTCGTTGCATCGAACGCACCTGCCTGGGTATTCGCCAGGGGGCGCGCGCTCGCTGCGACACATACATTAGCGCAAGCAGGGGGGTGCTCCGCCAATCGGTACTCCCCGGCTCCAGGCCGCGCCAGAGGACCTACGCAAGGGAAGGGTGGCCGTCATGCGTTACCGGCTCACGTTCGTCGTCGGACTCGCCGCGGGTTACGTGCTGGGCACACGCGCCGGGCGCGAGCGCTACGAGCAGCTGAAGAAGACCGCGCGCCAGGTCGCGCGGAACCCCGCTGTCCGCAACACCGCCGAGACGGCGGCCCTGCAGGGCCGCCAGTTCGCCGGCAAGGCGTACCACTCGGTGAGCGAGAAGGTCGGTGACCGGGTGCCCGAGTCGGTCGCCCACCGCGTCCGCTCCCTGCGCACCCGTAACGTCAACGGCACGGCCGACGACGACTGGGGCACCAACACCTAAGGGTGTGCCGTACGGGCCCGGCGCGCCGGCACTCCCGGGCGCCGGGCGCCGCCGTGCCCGGACGCCGGTGGCCCGAGCAGGTGCGGCGCTACGGCAGAATTCGGGGCATGGGGATAGTCGCCGGGCTGGACAGTTCGCCCGATTTCACTCGTATCATCGTCTGCGACGCGGACACGGGGGCCGTGCTGCGCCAGGGCTACGCGCCGCATCCGGTGGAAGGCACCGAGGGCGCGGGGCGGCCCAGCGACGTCGACCCGCAGGCCTGGCTGCTGTCCCTGGGCGAGGCGGCCGGCGGCGGGCTGCTGGAGGGCGTGCAGGCCATCGGCGTGTCCGCGCAGCAGAACGCCGTGGTGCCGCTGGACGCGCAGGGCGGCACCGTACGGCCCGCGCTGGTCGGCGGGGACAGGCGGGCACAGGTCGCGGCGGCCGATCTGATCGACGCACTGGGCGGGCGCGAGGCGTGGGCGCAGGCGGTGGGGTGTGTGCCGCAGGCCGCCCAGCCGGTGACCAAGCTGCGCTGGCTCGCCCGGAACGAGCCCGAGAGCGCGGCGCGCGTCGCCGTGCTGATGCAGGCGCACGACTGGCTGGTGTGGCAGCTGCTCGGCCGGCCGGTGCGCCGGACCACCGACCGGGGCGGGGCCTCGGGGACCGGGTACTGGTCCGCCGCCACCGGGGGATACCGGTCCGACCTGGTGGAGCTGGCCCTGGGCCACCAGGCCGTGCTGCCGGAGGTGATCGGCCCGTCCGATGCGGCCGGTACGACGCCGGAGGGGCTGATGATCTCCGCCGGGACCGGGGAGACCATGGCCGCCGCCTTCGGGCTGGGCCTGGGGCTGGGGGACGCGGTCGTCTCCCTGGGCGCCTCCGGGTCCGTGATGGCGGTGCACCCCGAGGCGCTCCAGGACGGCTCCGGGATGATCACCGCCCTCGCCGACGCCACCGGCATGCACCTGCCGGTCGTCACCACCCTGAACGCCGTGCGCACCCTGCGCGGCACCGCCGAGCTGCTCGGGCTGCCCGACCTGGAGAGCCTGTCCGACCTGGCGATGAAGTCGACGCCGGGCTCGCACGGACTCGTCCTGCTGCCCTATCTGGAAGGTGAGCGCACGCCCGCGCTGCCGCACACCGCGGGCACGCTGACCGGGCTGCGGCGGGAGTCGATGAAGCCGGAGCACCTGGCGCGGGCCGCCTTCGAGGGCATGCTGTGCGGTCTCGCGGACGCGCTGGACGTGCTGCGCGGGCGCGGCGTCGAGGTGCGGCGGATCTTCCTGCTGGGGGCGGCGGCCGAACTGCCGGCGGTGCAGGCGGCGGCGCCCGCGCTGTTCGGGGCGCAGGTCGTCGTACCGCAGCCGGCCGACTACGCGGCGATCGGTGCCGCCCGGCAGGCGGCCTGGGCGCTCGGGGTGTCCCGGGGGACCCTGGACCCGCTCACCCCGCCGGCCTGGCAGGGGGCGGTCGCGCAGGTGCTCGAACCCGGCGAGGAGCTGGCCGTGGGGCAGGCCGTGCGGCAGCAGTACGTGTCGGTACGGGAGCAGACCCATCCGGGGGCGTTCCGCCCGTAGGTCTCGTCGGGTTAATCGGCTGGGGTAACGCGGGTGGTGTGCCCCACGATAGGGGCCAGGGGCAACCAACCGGCCCCTTCCGCCGACCCCGAGAGACCAGCGTGCTCATACGACTGTTGCGTACCTATCTGAGGCCCTACCGAAAACCCGTCACCGTGCTGGTTCTGCTCCAGTTCCTGCAGACCTGCGCGACCCTGTACCTGCCCACCCTGAACGCGGACATCATCGATGACGGCGTCGTGCGGGGCGACACCGGTTACATCCTGTCCTTCGGTGCCGTGATGACCGGCGTCTCGCTGGCGCAAGTGGTGTGCAACATCGGCGCCGTGTACTACGGCGCCCGCACCGCGGCGGCGCTCGGGCGGGACGTGCGGGCCGCCGTCTTCGACCGGGTGCAGTCGTTCTCGGCGCGGGAGGTCGGCCGCTTCGGGGCGCCCTCGCTGATCACGCGGACCACGAACGACGTGCAGCAGGTCCAGATGCTGGCCCTGATGACGTTCACGCTGATGGTGTCGGCGCCGATCATGTGCGTCGGCGGCATCGTGCTGGCGCTCGGCCTGGACGTGCCGCTGTCCGGGGTGCTGGTCGCCGTGGTGCCCGTGCTGGGACTGAGCGTGACCCTGATCGTCCGGGGGCTGCGGCCGCTGTTCCGGTCCATGCAGGAGCGGCTGGACACGGTGAACCGGGTGCTGCGCGAGCAGATCACCGGCAACCGGGTGATCCGGGCCTTCGTGCGGGACGACTACGAGCAGCGCCGCTTCGGGAAGGCGAACGCCGAACTGACGGAGGTGTCCCTGGGCGCCGGCAACCTGCTGGCGCTGATGTTCCCCATCGTGATGACGGTGGTGAACCTGTCGTCGATCGCGGTGGTGTGGTTCGGCGCGCACCGGATCGCCGACGGCGGGATGGAGATCGGCGACCTGACGGCGTACCTCGCCTATCTGATGCAGATCGTGATGGCCGTGATGATGGCCACGTTCATGTTCATGATGGTGCCGCGCGCCGAGGTGTGCGCCGAGCGGATCCAGGAGGTACTGGGGACCGCGTCCAGCGTCGTGCCGCCGGCGGCGCCGGTGCGGGAGCTGCGCCGGCACGGGCACCTGGAGATCCGCGGGGCCGGTTTCCGCTACCCGGGTGCCGAGGAGCCGGTGCTCAGGGGCGTCGACCTGGTCGCGCGGCCGGGTGAGACGACCGCCGTGATCGGCTCCACCGGCAGCGGCAAGTCCACGCTGCTCGGGCTGGTGCCGCGGCTGTTCGACGCCACGGACGGGGCGGTGCTGGTCGACGGCGTCGACGTGCGCACCCTCGACCCGCGGCTGCTGGCCAGGACCGTCGGGCTGGTGCCGCAGAAGCCGTACCTCTTCGCCGGCACGGTCGCGAGCAACCTGCGGTACGGCAACCCGGACGCGACCGACGAGGAGCTGTGGCACGCGCTGGAGGTGGCGCAGGCCAGGCCCTTCGTGGAGCGGCTGGAGGGCGGGCTGGACGCGCCGGTCGCGCAGGGCGGCACCAACGTCTCCGGCGGCCAGCGGCA
Source organism: Streptomyces cinereospinus (assembly GCF_042430725.1). NCBI lineage: Bacteria > Bacillati > Actinomycetota > Actinomycetes > Kitasatosporales > Streptomycetaceae > Streptomyces > Streptomyces cinereospinus. The sequence continues at coordinate 28,514 of NZ_JBHMCY010000079.1, forward strand.
GCGGCTCGCCATCGCGCGGACGCTGGTGCAGCGCCCCGAGATCTACCTCTTCGACGACTCCTTCTCCGCGCTCGACTACGCCACGGACGCGGCCCTGCGCGCGGCGCTCACCCGCGAGACCGCCCGGGCGACCGTCGTGATCGTCGCCCAGCGGGTGGCGACCATCCGGGACGCGGACCGGATCGTCGTGCTCGACGCGGGCCGGGTGGTCGGCGTCGGCCGGCACCACGAACTGATGGCGGACAACGAGACCTACCGGGAGATCGTGCTCTCCCAGCTGACGGAAACGGAGGCCGCCTGATGGCCGGTCCTGCGGGGCGGATGATGGCCGGGACCGGTCCCGACCATCGCTCGATGGACTTCCGGGTGTCCGGCCGGCGGCTGATGGTCCGGTTCCGGCCGGAGCGGCTGACCCTCGGCGCGCTGCTGGTGTGCGTGGTGGTGAGCGTGGGGCTGTCGGTCGTCGGGCCGAAGATCCTCGGGCACGCCACCGACCTGGTGTTCGGGGGGATCGTCGGGCGGGAGATGCCGGCCGGGCAGAGCAAGGAGCAGGCCCTCGACGCCCTGCGGGAGCGCGGCGACGGCGACATGGCCGACATGCTCCGCGGCACCGACTTCACGCCGGGCCGGGGCATCGACTTCGGGGCGGTGGGGGACGTCCTGCTGCTGGCGCTGGCCGTGTTCGCGGGGGCCGGACTGCTGATGGCGGTGGCGACGCGGCTGGTGAACCGGGCGGTCAACCGGACGATGTACCGGATGCGCGAGGACGTGCAGACGAAGCTGTCGCGGCTGCCGCTGTCGTACTTCGACAAGCGGCAGCGCGGGGAGGTGCTGAGCCGGGCGACGAACGACATCGACAACATCGGCCAGACGCTCCAGCAGTCGATGGGGCAGCTGATCAACTCGCTGCTGACCATCATCGGTGTGCTGGCGATGATGTTCTGGGTGTCCTGGATCCTGGCGCTGGTGGCGCTGGTGACGGTGCCGCTGTCGCTGTACGTGGCGACGTACGTGGGCAAGCGGTCGCAGCCGCACTTCGTGCAGCAGTGGCGGTCGACGGGCACGCTCAACGCGCACGTCGAGGAGATGTACACCGGGCACACGCTGGTGAAGGTGTTCGGGCGGCAGGAGGAGTCGGCGCGGCAGTTCGCCGAGCAGAACGAGGCGCTGTACGAGGCCGGGTTCCGGGCGCAGTTCAACAGCGGGGTGATGCAGCCGCTGATGCTGTTCGTGTCGAACCTGAACTACGTGCTGGTCGCCGTGGTCGGCGGGCTGCGGGTCGCCTCGGGCTCGCTGTCCATCGGCGACGTTCAGGCCTTCATCCAGTACTCGCGGCAGTTCTCGATGCCGCTGACGCAGCTCGCGTCGATGGCCAACCTCGTGCAGTCCGGGGTGGCCTCGGCCGAGCGGATCTTCGAACTGCTCGACGCGGAGGAGCAGTCGGCGGATCCGGTGCCGGGGCTGCGGCCGCAGGAGCTGCGCGGGCGGGTGGCGCTGGAGGGGGTGTCCTTCCGGTACGACCCGGACAAGCCGCTGATCGAGGACCTGTCGCTGACGGTGGAACCGGGGCAGACGGTCGCGATCGTCGGGCCGACCGGGGCCGGCAAGACCACGCTGGTCAATCTGCTGATGCGGTTCTACGAGGTGTCCGGCGGGCGGATCACGCTCGACGGGGTCGACATCGCCCGGATGTCCCGCGACGAACTGCGGTCCGTGATCGGCATGGTGCTGCAGGACACCTGGCTGTTCGGCGGCACGATCGCGGAGAACATCGCGTACGGGGCGGCGCGGAAGGTCACCCGCGGGGAGATCGAGGAGGCGGCGCGGGCGGCGCACGCGGACCGCTTCGTGCGGACGCTGCCCGACGGCTACGACACGGTGATCGACGACGAGGGGACCGGGGTCAGCGCGGGTGAGAAGCAGCTCGTCACCATCGCGCGGGCGTTCCTGTCCGACCCGGTGATCCTGGTGCTGGACGAGGCGACGTCCTCGGTGGACACCCGGACCGAGGTGCTGATCCAGAAGGCGATGGCGAAGCTGGCGCACGGGCGGACGTCATTCGTCATCGCGCACCGGCTGTCGACCATCCGGGACGCCGACACGATCCTGGTGATGGAGAACGGGGCGATCGTCGAGCAGGGGTCGCACGCGGACCTGCTGGCCGCGCAGGGCGCCTACGCGCGGCTGTACCGGGCGCAGTTCGCGCAGGCGGTGGCCGAGGTGGACTGAGCACCCGGGCCCGGGTCGGGGGTGCCGCCGTGTTCGCCGCGGCGGCACCCCGGTCTCAGTCCAGGTAGCCGCGCAGCTGGTCGGCGAAGGCGTGGTCGCGGAGTTTGCTCAGCGTCTTCGACTCGATCTGGCGTATCCGCTCGCGGGTGACGCCGAAGATGCGGCCGATCTCCTCCAGGGTGCGGGGGCGCCCGTCGGCGAGGCCGTAGCGGAGCTGGACGACCTTGCGCTCTCGTTCGCCCAGCGTCGACAGGACGGCCTCCAGGTGCTCCCTGAGCAACAGGAACGCCGCCGACTCCACGGGGCTGGCCGCGTCGCCGTCCTCGATGAGGTCGCCGAGCGCCACGTCGTCCTCCTCGCCGACCGGCGCGTGCAGGGAGACCGGCTCCTGGGCGAGGCGGAGCACCTCGCCGACCCGCTCGGGCGGCAGGTCGAGGTGGGCGGCGACCTCGTCGGCGGTGGGTTCGCAGCCGCGTTCCTGGAGCATCCGGCGCTGGACGCGGATCACGCGGTTGATCAGCTCCACCACGTGGACCGGGACCCGGATGGTGCGGGCCTGGTCGGCCAGGGCGCGGGACATGGCCTGGCGGATCCACCAGGTGGCGTAGGTGGAGAACTTGTAGCCGCGGGCGTAGTCGAACTTCTCGACGGCGCGGATCAGGCCCAGGTTGCCCTCCTGGACCAGGTCGAGCATGGTCAGGCCGCGGCCGACGTACCGCTTGGCGACCGAGACGACGAGCCGCAGGTTGGCCTCGATGAGCCGGCGCTTGGCCATCCGGCCCATGACGACCAGGCGGTCCAGGTCCAGGGCGAGTTCGGAGTCCAGGTCGGGGGTGTTGCCCAGCTTCTCCTCGGCGAACAGGCCGGCCTCCACCCGGCGGGCCAGTTCGACCTCCTCGGCGGCGGTGAGCAGCGGGATGCGGCCGATCTCCCGCAGGTACTGCCGGAACAGGTCCGAGGAGGGGCCGGCGGTGTCGAAGCGGCCGGGCGGGGGCACGTCCACCGGCTCGGCGGGCTCCACCTGCCCGACCGGCTCCACCGGCTCCGCGGGCTCCACCGGCTCCCCGGGCTCCGCCGGCTCGGCGGGGCCGGTGGCCCCGGCGGCTTCCGCGGGGGCTCCGGTGGCCTCGGACGGCTCCGTCTCCGGGTGGAGCGCGACCCGGTTCCGCGGGGGCACGGCCACCAGCACGCCGGCCTCCGCGTCCGGCCCGGTGCTGTCGGCGCCGTCGGCGGTCGTGCCGTCGGTGTGGGCGAGGGTCTGGGTCTGGGTCTGCACGGGGGCGACCTCCAGGATGATCGCTGCTTCGGGCGTGCGGCAGCGCTGCTCGGGGGACGGAGTCGGCGGCCTCGCCGCTGTCCGTCCCGTACGCGACGAGCGGGACCGCGGGGGGTGAGGGATCCGTGGGGGACGGATCGGCCGCGCTCCGAGGACTCAGGCACCGGGACCCAGTGTGGGGTACGACACATCGCCGCCACGAGGGGCGTGCGGTGACTTTTTGCGGTCGGTCCGTGACCGGCTGGTGACCCGGCTCGTCCCGTGGGGCTCAGGCGGTGCGGACCGCCACACCGCCCTCGGCGAACACGTCGAGCACCCGGCCGGTGTAGTCGGCGCCCAGCGCGTCGCGGGACGCCGGGAGGTCGCGCCACACCAGTCCGAACGGCGCGGCGCCCTCCGCCCGCGAGGTGCGCAGGCAGTCGAAGAGGGCGTCCAGGTTGGAGCCGAAGTAGCCCCGGGGCCCATTGACCGCCTCACCCAGGGCGCAGTAGAAGGCGTCCCTGCCGGTGACGGCCGAGCCGTCCAGCACCACCGTCGCACCGGTGCCGTAGCGGGTCGCCCGCCGGCCCGTGGCGAACCAGGAGTTCTGCACCACGTGCAGCCAGCTCGCGTGCCACGCGGCGGGGAGCCGGGCCCATGCGCCGTGCTCCGACGGGCCCTCGTCCGCCCAGGTCCGCCAGATCTCCGCGGCGTGCGGGTACTCCTCGGTGAACCCGAAGAAGTCGTAGCGCACGTCCGGGTACCGCTCGCCGGTCACGGCCGGGGGCTCCTGGTAGGCGGCCCGGACCCTGCCGAGGTAGTACGTCCCGATCTCCTCCCCGCGGTGGTCGACCACCCGCAGTGCGGCTTCCTCGGCCTTCCTGCGGTCCGCGGACAGGTGGTGCACCCCGGCGAAGGTGACCAGCTGCGGGGGTTCTCCGTCGGGCGCGACGAAATAGCCGAGAACGTTCTCTGCCGTCAGCAGGACGGTCTCCGACCGCGTGTCGACCAGGCGGAACGGAATGCCTGCCGCGTCCTCGAAACCCGTGCCGTCCACGCCGTTTCCCGATCTGTTCCGGAGGCCGTCCGGCCCGTGCGGATGCCCCGGCGGGGCGGGCCGGATGCGCTGTCCGTGTCGCTGGACCACAGACGATACTCCGCGCATCCGGCCCGCCGCCGCCGGGCCTTGCTCCTGCCTGCCTACTTCTTCCCGCTGCTCACTTCTTCCAGCCCCAGTCCGGGAAGTGCGGGGCCGTGAAGCGCTGGATCTTCCGGTAGTGGGTGGACGTCCAGCCGATGATCTCGGTCCCGTTCGGCAGGGTCTTCACCAGGATCCGCTCGTTGTTGCCCGCACCGGGGACCGCGTACTCCAGAGCCCCTGCCCACTTCGGCCACTCGTCCCCTCGGTAGACGTCGTGCGACACGAGCTCGCCCTGCTTGTACAGGTCGTAGGCCGCCGCGATCTCGTTGGACATGCCCTTGGGGAGCTTGTCCGACAGACGGCCGTTGGGGCACCTGTCGTTGTGCGCCAGCAGGGGCGTGCCGCCCGCCATCACGTAGTACGAGTGGAGTTCGGCGACCGTCAGGTTGTGCACCCGCTGGTCCGGCACCGCCCGGGAGCCCACCGCGGTGACCGCCGCCTCGGTGCCCTCGGCCGTCCGCAGCCGGGTGCCGGGGGTGAGGTCCCCCGCCTCGCGCCAGGTCCGGTCGGCGCCCGCCGCCCAGAACTTGTGCCGGTCGGTGGCGGTGACCGCCGCCGTCGCCGCGGGACCGGTCGCGGGGACCGACACCGTCACGAGGTTCTTGGCGCCGCGGCTGGTGATCGTGTCCGTGACCGGTTCGGTCCGGGTGCGCCCGGTCCCGGGGTCGGTGGCCACCACCAGGTCGCCGACGCGGACGTCCTCGATGGCCCGGGTGGCGCCCGAGGCCAGCAGCACCCGGGTGCCCGGGACGAAGCTGCTCTTCCCGCACGGGGTCCGCTTGAGGAACTTGAGCTTCAGGGCGCTCAGGGCGAGGTCGTCCAGGCAGGTGAGGGACTCGCCGGAGAGGCACTTCTCGATCTCCTCGGCGCCCACGAACCAGGCGATGAGGCGGTCGAGGTAGGTGCTGCTGATGCAGCCCATGCCGCCGGCGCCGTCACCGCCGCAGACGAGCAGGACGTCACCCGACTTCCAGTCCTCGTTGCCGATGACGTAGTTGCTGCGGTACTCGACGAGCCGCTTCTCCAGGGACCTGCGCAGTTCGTCGTCCGACAGCGGCTCGCTGGTCTCCTGGGCCTCCTGCTGGATCTGCGCCTTGAGCTCCGCCACCAGCTTGTCGGCCGCGATCAGCAGGGCGTCCGTGGCCGCCGCGGCGGCCGCGGCGAGGTCCTGGCCCGCGGCTTCCGCGGAGACGCCGGCCTGGTAGGCGGAGAGGCCCGCCTGGTAGGCGTAGTCCCCGGCCACGGCGGCGGAGTGCTCGGCCCGTTCGGCGGAGTGCGCGGCGGACCGGGCGGCGCTCCGGGCGTCGGCCGCCGCGTCGCGGGCGGTGCGGGCGGACTCCGCGGCCTGCGCCGCGGACTGCGCGGCCTGGTCGGCGGAGGCGTCGGCCTGCGCGGCGTAGTCGGCCGCCCGGCCGGCGGCCTCCTCCGCCTTGTTCGCCCAGGAGACGGCCTCGGCCGCGTTCTTGCGGGCCTCGGCGGCCACCTTCTGCGCCTGCGCCGCGTCCTTGTGGGCCAGCGACGCCGACTTGTAGGCGGCCTGCAGGAGCGTGTTGACCTCGGCGATGTGCGCGGCGGCGTTGGCGTCCCGCTGCCGGGCCTTGTGCAGCCCGATGTCCAGGAAGGCGCGCAGGCCGTCCGGCGGGCCGGACAGCGCCGCCTGCGCGGCCGCCCTGACCTCGGGGCCGCCGGTGGCCAGGGCCTGGGTGACGGCGACCCGGTCGTCGTCCTCGCGCGCCTGGTACTGCCCGGTCTCCAGGAACGCGGCGACGTCCTCGGCGGTGCCGTCCAGGGCCGCGCTCGCGGCGGCCTGCACACCGGGGCCGCCCGCGGCCGCGATCCTGGCCACGGCGACCCGGTCGTCGTCCTCCTTGCCCGGGTAGGCCCGGGTCCGCAGGAACTCCCGCACCCGCTCGACCGGCTGGTCCAGCACCGCGAGCGCGGCCTGCCGCTGCGCGGGGATCTCGGTGGTGGCGGCGATGTGCGCGACACCGGCCCGGTCGTCCTGCTCCATGGCCAGTGCGAGCCGCGTGTGCACGAACTCGGCGACCTCGGCGTCGTCGCCGGACAGGGCAGTCTCCGCCGCGTCGCTCACCCAGGTGCCGCCGCCCAGCAGGTTCAGGGCCGCCTGCCGGCCCTTGGCCGCGGTGACCGCCGGGTCCGAGGACGCCGCCGCCTCCGCGAGCAGGGTCCGGGTCCGGGTGTCCAGCTCCCGCAGCCGGCCGATCTCGTACTTCTGCTCGGCCTGCTTCCTCTCGTGGACCGCGTTGGCCTCCTCGGCCGCGAGGACGGCCTCCTCCTGCTGCTGGGCCAGCCGCTCCGCGTCGGCCTTGCGGGCCAGCTCGATCACGGTCGACGCCCGGTCGGCCGCCGCCAGGGCGTCGTTCGCCGACTCGGTGGCCGCGTCGGCCGCGTCGGTGGCCGCCTGCGCGGCGTCGACGGCCTGGCCCGCCTCGTCGGCGGCCTTGTCGGCGGCCGCGGCGGCCGCCTCGGCGTGCGCCGCCGCCTCGTTGGCCGCGTCCCGGGACTGCCGGGCCGCGGTCGCCGCCTGGTTGGCGTTGGACTGGGCACTGGCGGCCGCGCGGGACGCCTGGTCCGCCAGCCGCTTGGCCCGCGCCGCCGCCTCGGCGGCCTTCCTGCTCTGCG
>NZ_JBHMCY010000080.1:0-6418 GCF_042430725.1 Streptomyces cinereospinus
TGCTCGTCTCACCCACTTGACGACCCCACCCCACCGCAAACTTCACGGCCTTGGGTCTAGTGCCGCGGCACTGGGGCCTGCCGTCACATGATCTTGTGATCGTCTCAGGCCCCGGAGCGGAACCGCCAGTCGTTGCGGACCGTGCCCGGCCGTGCGCGCGCACGGCGCTTGAGTTCGCCCAGAGGTGAACATCTAAGCGATGCTGCTGGTGCCCGGCGTGGTCGCGGTGGCCTACGGCATCAGCGCCCCAAGCGGCCCGGCCTGGGTGCGGACCGCCACGGCTGCCGTCGGTGCGGTGCTGGCCGCGGTCTTCTCGGTTCGGGCACTGACCCGACCGGAACCGCTCTTGCGGATCGGGCTCCTGCGGAATCCGACGTCCGGGCGGGGCGCCGCAGTCCTCGCCCTGCATGCGGCTCCGTACTGCGGCACGGTGGTGCTGACGCCCGCCCATGTGCAGATCCTGCGCGCGGACAGCGCATCCGCGACCGCCGGCCCCCTCGCAGTGAGGACGACCGCACAGCCGGTTCCAGCCGGTCCACCTCCCGCAGGTCGCGGATGGTGGCCGTGAACACGCCGATCAGCCGCAGCCGACTACGCAACGCAGTGCGACTCTCACACAGGAACCATGGCGAGAGTTCTGCGAGCACCCGGAGCCGATCACGATGACGGTAGCCGGGGCCGTTCATGATGACCTGGCGGCTGGTGCTGCCGAGCCGGTCGAGGAGGGCGAGGGCGGCATGGGGCTTGACCAGGTTGCCGTAGAGGAAGACCTGCGCCCTCGTCGCGGTGGAGCGACGGTGGAGCGGACGTCGGCCTTGCGCCCGATCAGCTTCTCCGGTGCGGGGCCTGCCGCGGATGCGCGTGCCGGGCGCCGCGGCGCCGGCGTGGGCCGAACGGCGGGTCCTCGGGCTCGTGGGCCGGCGCCCTGGCGGGGTGTCGGCTCAGAAGGACGCGATGACCCGGTCCGCCAGGATGTACACCGTCTCGCCGCCGCAGGTGAACGTCAGCGTGTACGCGCCCGAGATGCCGGAGCCGCCCAGGAGGGTCGGCCTCTCGCCGGAGCGGAGGGCCGCGGCGAGGCGGTCGGCGGTCTCCCGGTGGCCGGGGGTCATGCACAGGGTCGTGCCGTCGGCGAAGACATAGACGTCCAGGGTGCCCAGCGGGCCGGGGCGGACGTCGGTCAGTTCGACGTGCGAGGCGGCCAGCTCCTCCAGGACCGACACCGTGCGCTCGTGGTCGCCCACGACCGGTGACGGGGACGGCGTGAAGTCGGGGTGGGAGGGGTGGCGGCGGCGGGCGGCGGCCAGTTCGGGGGAGTCCCCGGCGCACTCGTCCGCCTCCGCGCCGGGCTCGGTCACCGGCTCCAGCGGCTCCAGGCCCGCGAAGTCGGCCTGCCGGGGAAGGAAGAGGTCGTGGTCGGGCAGGCCCAGCAGGGACGGCGCGTCGGAGACGTCCCGGGCCTCCTGGGCGGCCCAGAAGGCACGCGCCTCGGCCAGCTCCCGCTCCCGCTCCTCGGCCAGCGCCTCGGTCACGGCCGTGCGTATCTCGTCCGCGTCGGCCGCGCTACGGGCGGCGGGCAGCAGGGCGCGGGCGGCGGCACGGCTCTCGGCGAGCTCGGCGTGCAGGTCCGCGACCTGGCGGCGCAGCTGCCTGAGGGTGCGCAGGACGGCTACGCCCACGGCGCCCGTGGCGGCCGTGGTGACCAGCAAGGCGATCGGCATGGCGCTCACTGACGTACTCCCGGTTCAAGGTAATCCCCGACTTCCTACATCAGCTTGAGGGGTGAACTATCCAGCTGTCAGTGCGTAACGTCACGAAACGGACAGGTCTTTGCGCTTGATGTTTCCGGAGGAACTGCCCTGACCTGCGCTGATCCCTGTGACGAAGGAGATAGGTCACATCCTGGGGGAGATTGGGTCACAAAACGGCCCAGAACCCCGTGGTTTCGGGGTTCCGGGCCAAGGCCTGACCGCCCGTGGCGGGGCGGTCACGCAGGGGGTGCCGGGGTGCCGGGACTCAGCTGAGGCGCTCGATGACCATCGCCATGCCCTGGCCGCCGCCGACGCACATCGTCTCCAGGCCGAACTGCTTGTCGTGCCACTGGAGGGAGTTGATGAGCGTGCCGGTGATCCGGGCGCCGGTCATGCCGAAGGGGTGGCCGACGGCGATGGCGCCGCCGTTGACGTTCAGCTTCTCCAGCGGGATGCCCAGGTCGCGGTAGGAGGGGATCACCTGGGCGGCGAACGCCTCGTTGATCTCGACCAGGTCGATGTCGTCGATGGTCAGGCCGGCGAGGGCCAGGGCCCGCCGGGTGGCCTCGACGGGGCCGTGGCCCATGATCTCGGGGGACAGGCCGGAGACGCCGGTGGAGACGATCCGGGCGAGCGGGGTCAGGCCGAGCTCGCGGGCCTTGGTGTCCGACATGATGACCAGGGCCGCGGCGCCGTCGTTGAGCGGGCAGCAGTTGCCCGCGGTGACCAGGCCGTCGGGGCGGAAGACCGGCTTCAGGCCGGCCACGCCCTCCAGGGTGACGCCCGGGCGGGGGCCGTCGTCCTTGCTGACCACGGTGGAGTCGGGGAGGGTCACCGGGGTGATCTCCCGCTCCCAGAAGCCGTTCTTGATGGCCTCCTCGGCGAGGTTCTGCGAGCGGACGCCGAACTCGTCCATCTCCTGGCGGGTCACGCCCCAGTTCCGGGCGAGGTTCTCGGCGGTCTGGCCCATCGCGATGTAGGGGTCGGGGAGCAGGCCGTCCTCGCGCGGGTCGTGCCAGGTCGAGCCCTCGGTCTCGGCGACGGCGGCGGTGCGGGCCTCGGCGTCGGCGAAGAGCGGGTTGCGGGTGTCGGGCAGGCTGTCGGAGTTGCCCTTGGTGAAGCGGGAGACCGTCTCGACGCCGGCCGAGATGAAGACGTCGCCCTCGCCGGCCTTGATGGCGTGCAGGGCCATCCGGGAGGTCTGCAGGGACGAGGAGCAGTAGCGGGTGACCGTGCAGCCGGGGAGGTGGTCCATGCCCATCTGCACGGCGACGATCCGGCCGAGGTTGTAACCCTGCTCGCCACCGGGGAGGCCGCAGCCGAGCATCAGGTCGTCGATGTCCCTCGGGTCCAGCTCGGGGACCTTGGCGAGGGCGGCCTGGATGATCGTGGCGGCCAGGTCGTCGGGGCGCAGGTCCTTGAGGGAGCCCTTGAAGGCGCGGCCGATGGGGGAGCGGGCGGCAGAGACGATCACGGCTTCGGGCATCACGGCTCCAGTGGCATACGGGGATATGGCGGGGCTGCTTGGGAAGTTACCTGTCCGTATGCGCTGGGTCACGGGTGTGGCGGTGTGACGCAGGCCGCAGTTTTCTAAGCGCTTGCTTTTTCGGCCGTGCGGCTCCGTGGCGCCGGGACCACGGGAGCCGGTACGGCGACGGCGTTCACGACGGCTGCGGTGCCGGCTCCGTCGGCGTCACCCGGCGCCGCCGCCTGCGCTTCAGCAGGGCCCACGCCCCGCGCGGACCCGTCGGCATCGCCGCCGTGACCTCCGTGCCCGCCTCCGCGGCCGCCTCCGCCGCGGCCCGCGCCACCGGCAGGAAGCCCTCGCGCCGGGCGGCGTCGGGGCGCTCCTCCTCCGCCGGCCACAGGCCCAGCGCCGCGCACACCGTGGGCAGGACGGCCATCGCGGCCGTGGCGTACCCCTCGGCGGAGGGGTGGTAGTTGTCGGGGCCGAACAGCTCGCGCGGGTTGGCGGCGAACTCGGGGCCCAGCAGGTCGCCCAGCGACACGGTGCGGCCGCCCTGCTCGACGACTCCGATCGTCTGGGCGGCCGCCAGCTGGCGGGAGGCGCGTCTGGCCAGCCAGCGCAGCGGCTGCTGCACCGGCTCGATCGTGCCCAGGTCGGGACAGGTGCCGACGACCACCTCGGCGCCGGCCGTGCGCAGCCGGCGGACCGCCGCCGCCAGGTGCCGCACCGAGCGGGTGGGCGGGATGCGGTGGGTGACGTCGTTGGCGCCGACCATGATCACGCAGATGTCGGGGATCCGGTCCGGGTCCGCCAGCACCAGCGTCACCTGCCGGTCCAGGTCGTCGGACATCGCGCCGGGCAGGGCGGCGTTGCGCAGGTCGACGGGGCGCTCGGCGACCGCCGCGAGGCCCGAGGCGAGCAACGCGCCCGGTGTCTGGCCGGCCCGGTGGACGCCCTGGCCGGCGGCGGTGGAGTCGCCGAGCATGGTGAGCAGCAGGGGCGGCGCCTGCGGGGTGTCGTACGTCCGTCCGTACCGCCCCTCCGCGTGCGGGACGTACGGGGTCGCGCCGTTGCCCACCTGGCGCCGGGCCAGCTGCACCTCCGCCAGCACCAGGCCGACGACCGCCGCACCGGCCAGGCCGATGCCGCCACCGCCGTACGCCGCGCCCGCTGCGATGCGCCGGGCCACTCTCGCCCTCGACATCCTGGTCATGCGTCGCCGCCACCTCCTCGCACCCCGTACATCCACTCCTTGCCCCGAAGCGAGCCCCCGCCAATCTCCATGACGAGTGAACGGCGGTGACAGGTCATAGGCTGGCGCTACCACGACCACCTCTTCTGCGGCATCCGGAGACAACGGTGCAGTTCCACGACTCGATGATCAGCCTCGTCGGCAACACCCCGCTGGTGAGGCTCAACAACGTGACCAAGGGCATCCGGGCGACCGTGCTGGCCAAGGTCGAGTACTTCAACCCGGGCGGTTCGGTGAAGGACCGCATCGCGCTGCGCATGATCGAGGCGGCGGAGCAGAGCGGCGCGCTCCGGCCCGGCGGCACGATCGTGGAGCCGACCAGCGGGAACACCGGGGTGGGGCTGGCGATCGTGGCGCAGCAGAAGGGGTACAAGTGCATCTTCGTGTGCCCCGACAAGGTGTCCACCGACAAGATCAACGTGCTGCGGGCCTACGGCGCCGAGGTGGTCGTCTGCCCCACGGCCGTCGCGCCGGAGCACCCGGACTCCTACTACAACGTCTCCGACCGGCTGGTGCGCGAGACGCCGGGCGCCTGGAAGCCCGACCAGTACTCCAACCCCCACAACCCGCTCTCCCACTACCACTCGACCGGCCCCGAGCTGTGGGAGCAGACGGACGGGCGGATCACCCACTTCGTGGCCGGCGTCGGCACCGGCGGCACCATCTCCGGGACCGGGCGCTACCTCAAGGAGGTCAGCGACGGCCGGGTCGAGGTCGTCGGCGCCGACCCCGAGGGCTCCGTGTACTCGGGCGGGTCCGGGCGGCCGTACCTCGTCGAGGGCGTCGGTGAGGACTTCTGGCCGACGGCGTACGACCAGACCGTCGCCGACGAGATCGTCGCCGTGTCCGACAAGGACTCCTTCCAGATGACCCGGCGCCTCGCCAAGGAGGAGGGGCTGCTGGTCGGCGGCTCGTGCGGGATGGCCGTGGTCGCCGCGCTGCGGGTGGCCGAGCGGCTCGGTCCGGACGACGTCGTGGTCGTGCTGCTGCCGGACAGCGGGCGCGGCTACCTGAGCAAGATCTTCAACGACGAGTGGATGGCCGACTACGGCTTCCTGGAGGACGCCGGCCCGAGCGCCCGCGTCGGCGACGTACTGAGCGACAAGGAGGGCGGCGCCATGCCGTCCCTGGTCCACATGCACCCGGACGAGACGGTCGGCCAGGCCATCGAGGTGCTGCGCGAGTACGGCGTCTCGCAGATGCCGATCGTCAAGCCCGGTGCCGGGCACCCGGACGTGATGGCCGCCGAGGTCGTCGGCTCGGTCGTGGAGCGGGAGCTGCTGGACGCGCTGTTCACCCGGAGCGCCTCGCTCGACGACCCGCTGGAGAAGCACATGTCGGCGCCGCTGCCGCAGGTCGGCTCCGGCGAGCCGGTCGGCGACCTGATGTCCGTGCTCGGTACGGCGGACGCGGCCATCGTCCTGGTGGAGGGCAAGCCGACCGGTGTGGTCAGCCGGCAGGACCTGCTGGCCTTCCTGGCCAAGACCGCGATGTAGGGGCGAACCTCGGGTGAACGGGGGGCGACGGAGGCGAACTCCGCAGGTCGCGCACGGGAATTGGTCTTCTCGGAAGTGGTACGAGCGTGTCACGTCCGCGCAGCACCCGCTTAACACGGGTTCGGCACAGTGGTGGGTGTCGGCAGGGCGGGAGCGGCTCCCCGCCCCGGCCGGCCCGAACGGCGCCAGGGACCTCCGGAGCGGCTCCCGGACCTCCATGGACGCCACGGACGCGCAAGCCCGGCCTGACCCGGCCCGCGTCCCTCGCGGGGACCGCCGTCGTCCCGCCCCCCGGTGACGGGGGTGCGGCGGTCCCCGCGCACAGTCTTCCCGCCGGGGCGGGGTGCCGGTCCTCCCGGCCGCCGTCCCGGCGTACCGATCAGCTCTCCCGGTCGCCGTCCTGGCGTGGTGGTCTCTCCTGGTCGCCGTCCTGGCGTGGTGGTCTCTCCTG
>NZ_JBHMCY010000080.1:6511-34847 GCF_042430725.1 Streptomyces cinereospinus
CCTCCTGGTCGCCGTCCCGGCGCGGCGATCAGTCCTCCTGGTCGCCGTCCCGGCGCGGCGATCAGTCCTCCTGGTCGCCGTCCCGGCGCGGCGGTCAGTCCTCCCAGTCGCCGTCCTGGCGCGGCGTGCGGCGCCGGCCGAACAGGCCGGGGTTGACGCGGGCCGCCTGGAAGACGTTGACGCCGACGATCCCGGCCCAGGCGACCAGCAGGCCGGGCAGCTGGGCGATGCCGCCGCCGATCGCGGAGAGCGGCACCGCCAGCACCAGCGAGACGATGCCGAACCCGAAGCGCTCGCCCCAGGAGTCGGTCGGCTTCGGTGACCGCGCGTCCCGCGCCACCACCATCTGCTGCTCGGCCAGCTGCCGCCGCACCCGGCGCTCCACGGCCCCGTCGATGCGCTGGTCGACCTTCTCCAGGAACGACTCGACCAGTGCGGACTCGTACTCCTCGCCCAGCTCCCCGCGCGCCCGCAGGGTGGCGTCGAGTTCCCTCTTCAGTTCGGTGTCCCGCGCGTCCGTCCCACTCATGCGCATCACGGTAGGGAGCGCGGACGGGCGCCCGCACTGGGGCTAGCCCCCCAGTCGGGCGGGGGAGTCCCGGGCGGCCGGGACGATCCCGCTTGCCTGGTCTGCATATGGTCATGCAGAGTTGGCGATGACTGAATAGCTGGGTGTGTCTCCCGGTCGACGCAAGGAGGGCCGGCGCGTGGGATCGTCCCGGACCGTCGTCCTCGACGGCCGCGGCTTCCCGGTCCCGGACGTGGTCCGGCCGGCCGTTGGCACCGCCCGGCCGGTGCCGGGGACGGAGGCGAGGAAGCGTGCCGGGGAATCCTGGGACGCCGCCCGTCCGATCGCCGCCACCGGACGCGTCCACGGCCGCTCCACCGGGGCCGGCGCCGACCGCGACGCCGGGGTGCCCACCGAGCCCGCCGCCTGCGGGGTGACGACGCCGGAGTACGCCGCCGGGGCCGGCGCCCGCACGGGGCGGGGGCGGCGGCGCAAGCCGCCCCCGGCGATCCGCGGGCCCGCCGCGCGCCCGCGTCGCCCGGCCACGCCGTGCTCTCCCGGCGCTTGGGGGAACAGGCCGGCTGCACCTCGCTCGCCGCCCGCCGGACAGTGCGCGCGTGCGGCGCGTACCGTCTCGTCGTGGGCCGCGAACTCGTTGCCGCGGTACGGGCCCCGCGCCGGCGCGGCCCGCGGCCCGCGCCGGAGCGGCCGGGCGGACCGGGCGCCGGCGCTCGCCGAGTCGGTCCCGGACGCCGGCCCGGCCGGCCGGCCGCTCACGCGGGACGTCACGGCGGCGGCCGCACTGCCCGGCCGGTTCACGGACATCTGGAGGGGGAGCACGTCATGAGCGGGGAGCAGGTCATGGACGGGAACACGAACACGGGTGTGCCGGACAGCCCGGCCGCCCGGCTGCAGGCGCTCTTCGAGGGGCACCGGCTGACGCCGACCCAGCGGCGCATCGCGCACAGCATGGTGCGGCGCGCCGCCGACGTGCCGTTCCTGTCCAGCGTCGAACTGGCCGAACTGGCCGGGGTCAGCCAGCCGTCCGTCACCCGCTTCGCGGTCGCCCTCGGCTTCGACGGCTACCCCGCCCTGCGCCGGCACCTGCGCGAGGTCGCGCCCGTCGAACAGCGCGCGGGCACCGCGTCGTACAACGAGTACCAGCAGGCCGTCGAGGCCGAGATCGCCAATCTGAGGCACCTGTCCGAACTGCTCGCCGACCCGCGGCCGGTGCACGAGGCGGGCCGGCTGCTGGCCGCCTCGCGTCCGCTGCCGGTGCTGGGCCTGCGGGCGGCGGCCGCCCAGGCGTACGGCTTCGCCTACTTCGCCGCCAAGGTCCATCCGGACGTACGGCTGCTCGACGAGGGCGGCACGATGGTCCACGACCGGATCGACGGGGCCGAGCGGGCGGGTGCCTCGGCGCTGCTGTGCTTCGCGCTGCCCCGGCACCCGCGGGAGGTCGTGGACACCCTGGCGTACGCCAAGGAGGCCGGACTGACGGTGGTGACCGTCGCCGACTCGGCCTTCGCGCCGGTCGCCAAGGTGTCCGACCTGCTGCTGCCCGCCGCCGTCGGCACCGGGCTCGCCTTCGACACGGCGTGCGCGCCGATGCTGCTGGGGCGGATGCTGCTGGAGGCGATGTGCGACGACCTGCCGCAGGCCCAGGCGCGGCTGGAGGAGTTCGACGCGCGGGCGGCGGCCCGGGGGCTGTTCGTGGAGTGATCCGGCCGGCGGGCCGCGGCCCTGGACCCGCCCCGTCAGGGACCCGCCCCGTTCTCGGCCCGCCGCCCGCCCTTCTTCTCAGACTCGTCTCACGTTGTCTCGCTAGCGTGGGTCCTCTCGGACCTGAGACTTCCTCAGGTACCGGCGGAACACGGGACGGGAGGCTGAACGTGACGCGCGGAGGACAGGGGCTGGCTCGGGTGGCCTGCGTCGTACGGGCCGGGGCCGCACCACTGTGGTGGCTGGGCGTGTGCGCGGCCGGCATCGGGCTGCTGGTGCCGGGAGTGACGGGGCGCCGGATCGGTGTCATGGCCGGGGCGGCGCTGTTCGTCCTGGCGGCGGCCGTCGTGGCGTACGCGCGGCGCGGACGGTACGCCGCCCTGGCCCGCGGTGCCGTCCGGGCCGCCAGGCAGGACGTGCTCCAGGACCGGGCCGTGACCGTGCGCACCTGGCGGCGCGGGCACCGCTGGTGGCTGCTGCTCGCCTTCCTGGCCGCGGTGGGCGGCTCGTTCGCGGTGCCGGCCGCGGGCGGCATGCTGCTCGCCGGGGCTGGGGTGGGGCTGTGGCTGAAGGCGGCGTGGCTCGGGCGGCGCGAGCGGGTCGGGGAGGCGCTGCTGTGGGTGCGCGTCGACTGGCTGGGCGCCGCCGGGGGCCGCCCGGCCGGCAAGGCCGTGAAGGCCTTCCGCAGCACGGGCGTCGCGGCGGGCGACGCGGCTCCGGGCGGTTCCCGTCGCCGCACCGCCGCGTTGGTGTGACGGTGACTCAGACCTCCAGCTCCTCCTCGATCCGGCGCAGCTGGTGCCGGGCCATCGCGAGGTTGGCGCGCTTGGCGTCGAGGGCGAGGTAGAGGAAGAGCCCGTTGCCGCCGCGGCCGCTGAGCAGGCGGATCAGGTGGTACTGGTCCGTCAGCGTGATCAGGATGTCCTCGATCTGGCCCTTGAGCCCGAGGTGCTCCATCGTGCGCATCTTGGCGCGGACCACGTCGGTGTTGCCGGCGGCGGCGACGTTCAGGTCGAAGGCCTTGCTGCCGCCCAGCGTGCCCAGCGCCATGCCGGTGGTGTAGTCGACGAGGGCGGCCCCGGTGGCGCCCTCGATCGAGGCGAGTGCTTCCTTCAGGGCGGTCTCGGTGTTGGCCATGGTGGTGGGTTCCTCTCAGCTTTCCGTGGTGGTGGTGCTCGTGGGGGTGCGGGGAGTCCGGCGGACCAGCTTCTGGCGGGCGGCGGGGGCCGCCTCGGGGGGTGCGGGCGGTACCGGTGGGGCGGGCGGGGCCGGGGGCGGGCTGTCGACCAGTTCGCCGATGCGGGCGCCGGTGCGGCGGCCCTCCAGGTGCAGCCGGCCGACGTTGACGCGGTCCTCGGCGAGCAGCGTCAGGACGGCCGTGTCGCCCGCGGCGTACGTCGCCACGTAGCCGCGCACGCCGCGGACCAGCACCTCCCGCAGCTCGCCCCGGCCGGTCGCGTCCGTCACCCGTACCGCGACGCCCAGCGCGGCGGCGGTGAGCGCGGCCAGGCCCGCCGGCTCGACGCCGGGTGTGTCGTGGGCGATGACCAGGCCGTCCACGCTCGCGGCGAGGGCACCGGTGAGCTGGGGGACGCGGGCTCTGAGCCGGTGCAGTTCGTCGAGGATCGGGGGTTCCACCGCCATCAGGGCTCTCCTCTCGGCGGACGGTCGAGGCGGTTGTCGCGGGGCGGGCTGCCGCGGCGGCAGCCGCTCAAAGGGCCTCCAGCGCATCCCTGACCCTCTTCAGCAGTGCGATGTCGGGGTGCGAGGCGGGGTAGGGGCCGCCGGGGACGCCGAGCGGTGCGGGGACGCCGGCGGGGGCGTCGGCGTGGGCCCGGGCGTGGGTGTCGGCGGGATCCGCGGCGGGGGGAGCCACGGGGGCGGGAGCCATGGAGGCGGGGTCCGCGAGGGTGGGATCCGCGCGGGCGGGACCGAGGGGGGTGGGACCCGCGGCGGGGTCTCCGGGCGCGGTGGGGGAGCCGTGACCGGGCGCCGGGTGCGCGGGCCGGGAGTCACCGGGGAGGGCCGGCCGGGGCGCCACCAGGCCGGCCGCCGCCAGGCGGCGCAGGGACACCAGCGTGTGGAAGGCCGGCCTGCCCAGCTCACGGGCGATGTCCGTGGCCGTGCGCAGTCCGTCCACCCGGGCCAGCACCGCGCCCTGCCGGGGCGCGACCGCCGGGGCGGCGGCGGTGCCGAGCCGTTCCAGCGGCGCGCTGTCGGTCGCCGGGTCCGGCCAGATGCGGTGCAGCAGGGCCCGGCGACGGAGCGTCTCGTGCTCGACGGCGCCGGCCGGGACCGGGTGCACGGAACCGAGCCAGTGCCTGGCGCCGTACCGGAAGCTCCCCGGCACGCCGCTCGGCGCGAGCGCGAAGTAGGCGGCGTCGTACAGCGCGCTCAGGTGGCACAGCTCCAGCGCGCCCGGGGCGAGCCGCCCCCGGTCCAGGAGCAGCCGGTCGGCGGTGTCCGGCTCGCCCGCCCGCTCGACGGCGTCCCGCCAGGCCCCGGCGTCGAGCGTGCCGTGGGCCGTCAGCAGCACGTCCAGGCCCGGCGCGAGCGGGCTCTCGGCGTGCACGACCCGGCCCTCGGCGAGGTACAGCGTGCCGGTCGCGCGGACCAGGACCCCGGTGGCGCGCTCGGCGGCGAGCCGGGTGAGCATCGGGGAGACGCCATCGGTCCGGTGCCGGGCCGTCCTGTCCCGTACCGGCAGTCCGGGGGGCGGAGTGGTGCCGACCACGGTCATCCCAGCACCAGCCGTCCGGCCATCTCGCCCAGCCGGATCCGGGCCAGCGCGAGGTTGCCGTCCGCCCGGGCCAGCCACAGGTGCAGGAAGACACTGCTGTCGAACGACGTCCGCACGAACCGCAGCACGTGGTAGCTGTCCCGGTTGCTGAGGATCAGGTCCTCGACCGGCGGATCGGCGTCCTGCGCCCCGGTCCCGCCGGGAGCGAACGTCCGCTGCTCGGCGGCGAGCCGGGCCAGTTCCGCGGCCTCGGCGGCCGCCGCCTCGTGGTCGCCGCCCGGCGGCTCGCCCACGGTGCCCAGGGCCAGTCCGCTCGTCCAGTCGACCAGTGCGGCTCCCCGCGCTCCGGGCAGCCGCATGGCCTCCAGCAAGCACTCGTCGATTCCGGGCACCCTGGACTCCCCTCCTGCCTGGGTTCGGCTGAGTGACCCAGAGACTACGCAACGTGTGTGCGGCGGGTGAGGGTTCTGGCATTTTCCGGTGGAACATGCGGCGGGTGGCTAAGGTGGGTCAACTGACCGCTTCGTCAAGCGAGTTGATCACTTTCCGGTGCCCGCCCGGCCGCCTCGGCCGGCCGTCGCCCACTCGCCGGTCAGGCCTCGGGGAGCGCGGTCAGCGCGCCCGCGTGCGCCCCGCCCGACTCGGCCACGATCTCGTCGAGCCGCTGCGGCGGGCGGACGGTCGCGAAGGCCACGCCCCCCGCGCCGTCCGGGACGAAGCCGTGGACGCCCGGCCGGGCGAGGGAGTTGTAGGCGTAGTGGTGGGCGAAGTAGTAGGCGCCCGTGTCCAGCGCCGCCGCGTAGTCCCCCTGCTCCAGCAGCGGCAGCTCGCGCCCCTCGGCCAGGAGGTCGCCCGCGAAGCACGCCGGTCCCGCCACGTCCTGCACCACCGCGGGCCCCTCCTTCGGCCGCCCCGTGCCGTCGTAGGCGGCGATCCGCAGCGGCCACGACCCCGGCGCGTACACCGTCCGCGTCGCCACCTGCACGCCGGCGTGCGTGACCGCCACCGGCCGCCCGCCGGCGCTCTTGGCGTACTCCACCCGGGCCACCACCGTCCCGTGCTTGGCCAGCAGCGACCGCCCGAACTCGGTGACCAGCCCGTACCGCCCGTCGAACAGCCCCGGTACGGTCTCCTTCAGCATCCGCGCGTACTGCGCGTACGTCGGTGTCGTGGCCTCCGAGGCGAAGTTCACCGGCAGCCCGCCGCCGATGTCGACCGTGTCGACCTGCGGCCGCCCGATCCGCCGGTTGATCTCCTCCGCGAGCGCGTACGCCGCCGCCACGCCGTCGGTCATCCGCGACAGCGGGACGCCCTGCGACCCCGTGTGCGCGTGCAGCCGCGTCAGCCAGGGACGTTCGGCGTACGCCCGTATCACCCACTCGCGCGCCCCGTCGTCGCGCAGCGCCACGCCGAACTTCGAGGTCGCCGTGGCGGTGGACAGCGCCTCGATGGACCCGCCGCCGACCTGCGGATTGACGCGGAGCCCGAGGGGTGAGCGGCTCGGCGCGGAGCGCATGAGGGCGTCGATGCGGGCGAGCTCCTGCGGGTTGTCCGCGTTGACCGCGATCCCCAGCGCCAGCGCCTCCCGCAGCTCCGCCGGCGTCTTCGCGGGCGAGTCCAGCACCGTCCGCTCCGGCGCCACCCCGGCCGCCCGGGCCAGCGCCAGCTCGCCCGGGCTCGCCACCTCCGCGCCGATGCCCGCGTCGCGCAGCAGCCGCACCACCGGGACCAGGGGGGTCGCCTTCACCGCGAAGGCGTGCAGCACGGGGGTGCCGGGTGCCACCACCGCGTCGAACGCCGCGCGCAGCTCCGCCGCGGACTCCCGGATGCCGGTGACGTCGAGCAGTCCGGCGATGGGGGCGTCCGGTCCCAGCAGCCCTTGCTCCACGGCGGCCCGCACCGCCCGGTCGCGCCGCGCCGACCGCGCCGCGCCCCCCGTACGGCCTTCCCGGCCTTCCCGCCCGCTCGGCCTGTCGTGCATCTCGTCCCCCGTCCTGTCGCCGCCCGAGTCCATGGATCCAGCCAAACACCTCCGGCCGTGCCACGTCGGCGCATCCTCTTGTTGACTAGCTCTATTCATGTCGCCAGGATGTGAATAGTCGCAGCAGTGTGCCGCCGGGAGTTCCGAGAGAGCAGTCGCAGGAGGCAGACCATGTCAGGACCCCGCTCCGTACGAGCGCCGCGCGGCACCCGGCCGAGCGCCCTGGGCTGGCCGCAGGAGGCCGCCCTGCGGATGCTGCAGAACAACCTCGACCCCGAGGTCGCCGAACACCCCGACCAGCTCGTCGTCTACGGCGGCACGGGCAAGGCGGCGCGGGACTGGCGGTCCTTCGACGCGATGGTGCGCACGCTGCGGAAGCTGAAGCAGGACGAGACGATGCTGGTCCAGTCCGGCCGCCCGGTCGGGGTGATGCAGACCCACGAGTGGGCGCCGCGCGTCCTCATCGCCAACTCCCACCTCGTCGGCGACTGGGCCACCTGGGAGGAGTTCCGCCGCCTGGAGGCCCTCGGCCTGACCATGTACGGGCAGATGACCGCCGGGTCCTGGATCTACATCGGCACCCAGGGCATCCTCCAGGGCACCTACGAGACCTTCGCCGCCGTCGCCGCGAAGCGGTTCGGCGGTTCGCTGGCCGGGACGATCACCCTGACGGCCGGGCTCGGCGGGATGGGCGGCGCCCAGCCGCTCGCCGTCACCATGAACGGCGGCGTGGCGATCTGCGTCGACTGCGACCCGCGAGCCGTCGAACGCCGCATCGAGCACCGCTACCTCGACGTCCGGGCCGACTCCCTCGACCACGCCCTCCGGCTCGCCACCGAGGCCCGCGACGCGCGCCGCCCGCTGTCCGTCGGCGTCCTCGGCAACGCCGCCGAACTCGTCCCGCGGCTGCACGCCCTGGGCGCACCCGTCGACATCGTCACCGACCAGACCTCGGCGCACGACCCGCTGGCGTACCTGCCGCTCGGCGTCGCCTTCGACGAGATGGCGTCCTGCGCCGCCGAGGACCCGGCGGACTTCACCACCCGGGCGCGCGAGTCGATGGCCCGGCACGTCGAGGCCATGGTGGGCTTCCTGGACGCCGGCGCCGAGGTGTTCGACTACGGCAACTCCCTCCGCGGCGAGGCCCGGCTCGCCGGATACGACCGGGCGTTCGCCTTCCCGGGCTTCGTCCCCGCCTACATCCGTCCGCTGTTCTGCGAGGGCAAGGGCCCCTTCCGCTGGGTCGCGCTGTCCGGCGACCCCGCCGACATCGCCCGCACGGACCGGGCCGTGCTCGACCTGTTCCCCGAGAACGAGTCGCTGGCCCGCTGGATCCGCATGGCCGGGGAGCGGGTGCGCTTCCAGGGCCTGCCCGCCCGCATCTGCTGGCTCGGGTACGGCGAGCGGGACCGGGCCGGCGAGCGGTTCAACGACATGGTCGCGAGCGGCGAGCTGAGCGCGCCGGTCGTCATCGGGCGCGACCACCTCGACTGCGGCTCCGTGGCCTCCCCCTACCGGGAGACCGAGGCCATGCTCGACGGCTCCGACGCGATCGCCGACTGGCCGCTGCTGAACGCCATGGTGAACGTGGCCTCCGGCGCGTCCTGGGTCTCCGTGCACCACGGCGGCGGCGTCGGCATCGGCCGGTCGATCCACGCCGGTCAGGTGACGGTGGCCGACGGCACCGCGCCGGCCGGGGAGAAGATCCGGCGCGTGCTGACCAACGACCCCGGGATGGGCGTCATCCGGCACGTCGACGCGGGCTACGACATCGCCGAGTCGGTGGCCGCCGAGCGGGGCGTGCGGGTGCCGATGCGTGAGGGTGACCAGGCGTGAGCTTCCACAGCATGTGGGCGGAGCTGCTGCCGATCGGGCGCAGCCCCGCCTCCGGCGGCTACCGCCGCTTCGCCTGGACGGCGGCCGACGCCGAGTGCCGGGACTGGTTCCGCGCCCAGGCCGAGGCCCGCGGACTCGCCTACGAGCTGGACCGCAACGGCAACCAGTGGGCCTGGCTCGGGGACCCCGCCCAGGGGGACGCCGTCGTCACCGGCTCGCATCTGGACTCGGTGCCCGACGGCGGGGCCTTCGACGGCCCGCTGGGGGTCGTGTCGTCCTTCGCCGCGCTGGACGAACTGCGCGACCGCGGCGCGCGCTTCGGCAGGCCCCTCGCCGTCGTCAACTTCGGCGACGAGGAGGGCGCCCGCTTCGGGCTCGCCTGCGTCGGCTCCCGGCTCGCCGCCGGGCAGCTCACCGTCGAGCAGGCGCACCGGCTGACCGACGCCGACGGCGTCACGCTGCCGCAGGCCATGGCGGCCGCCGGACACGACCCCGACGCCATCGGACCCGACCCCGAGCGGCTCGCCCGGATCGGCGCCTTCGTCGAACTGCACGTCGAACAGGGCCGCGCCCTGGACCTGTCCGGCGACCGGGTGGGCGTCGCCGGCGCCACCTGGCCGCACGGGCGGTGGCGGTTCGACTTCCGGGGCGAGGCCAACCACGCCGGCACCACCCGGCTCGACGACCGGCGGGACCCCATGCTGCCGTACGCCGCGACCGTCCTCGCCGCGCGCCGCGAGGCCCGGCTCGCGCAGGCCGTCGCCACCTTCGGCAAGGTGGCCGTCGAACCCAACGGCGTCAACGCCGTCCCGTCCCTGGTGCGCGGCTGGCTCGACTCCCGCGCCGCCGACCAGCGGTCCCTGGACGCCGTCGTCACCGGGATCGAGCAGGCGGCCCGCGAGCACGCCGCCGCGCACGGCGTCGGCCTCGACGTGGTGCGGGAGTCGTTCACACCGGTCGTCGAGTTCGACCACGCCCTGCGCGACGAACTCGTCCGGATCCTGGGCGGGGACACCGGCCTCGCGGTCCCCGTCCTGGGCACCGGCGCCGGACACGACGCCGGGATCCTGTCCGGGACCGTCCCGACCGCCATGCTGTTCGTGCGCAACCCCACCGGCGTCTCGCACTCCCCGGCCGAGTTCGCAGCCGAGGACGACTGCGTGGCCGGTGTGAGCGCACTCGCCGACGCACTGGAAGGACTGGCCCGCGCGTGACACGGACGTACTGGCTGGAGTACGCCTGGCTCGGAGACCGCGTCGAGCCGGGAGCCGCCGTCGACACGCAGGACGGCCGGATCACCGCCGTCCACCCGGGCACCGGCGGTCCGCCCGCGGGCGCCGAGATCCTCCGCGGCCTCACCCTCCCCGGCCTCGCCAACGCCCACAGCCACGCCTTCCACCGCGCCCTGCGCGGCACCGTCCAGGTCGGCTCGGGCACCTTCTGGACCTGGCGCGAGGTCATGTACGCCACCGCCGACCGGCTCACCCCGGACACCTACCACGCGCTGGCCAGGGCCGCCTACGCCGAGATGGCGCTCGCCGGCATCACCGCCGTGGGCGAGTTCCACTACGTGCACCACGCCCGCGGCGGCACCCCCTACGCCGACCCCAACGCCATGGGCGAGGCCCTGGTCGCGGCGGCCGCCGACGCCGGGATCCGCATCACCCTCCTCGACACCTGCTACCTCTCCTCCGGCTTCGGCCGGCCGCCCAACGCCCACCAGCTCCGCTTCTCCGACCGGACGGCCGAGCAGTGGGCCGAACGCTGCGCGGTTCTCCAGGAACGGGATCACGCACGGATCGGCGCGGCGATCCACTCCGTGCGGGCCGTGCCCGCCGACCAACTGGCGACCGTGGCGCGGTGGGCCGAGGAGCGGCGGGCCCCGCTGCACGTGCACCTGTCGGAGCAGGCCGCCGAGAACGACGCCTGCCGGCGGGCGCACGGCCGCACCCCCGCCCGGCTCCTCGCCGACCACGGGGTCCTCGGCCCCCGCACCACCGGCGTGCACAACACCCATCTCACCGACGAGGACATCGCCCTGATCGGCCGCAGCGGCACCGGCACCTGCGTGTGCCCGACGACGGAACGGGACCTCGCCGACGGCATCGGCCCGGCCGCCGCGCTCCGGCGAGCGGGCTCCCCCCTCTCCCTCGGCTCCGACAGCCACGCCGTCGTCGACCTGCTCGAAGAGGCCCGCGCGATGGAGCTGAACGAGCGGCTGCGCACCCGCACCCGCGGCCACTGGACGGCCGCCGCCCTGCTGCGGGCCGCCACGGCGGACGGGCACGCCGCGCTCGGCTGGCCGGAGGCGGGCACCCTGGAGCCCGGCGCGCTCGCCGACTTCACGACCATCGCGCTCGACTCGGTCAGAACGGCGGGGCCGCTGCCCCGGTTCGGTGCCGAGACGGCCGTCTTCGCCGCGACGGCAGCGGACGTGCGCCATACGGTCGTCGGCGGGCGGCACGTCGTACGCGACGGGGCGCACACGCTCGTACCCGATGTGCCGCAGGCACTCGCGCAAGCCGTCGGCGCCCTGCGGGCCTGACGACCGCCGGCCCCAGCCCCCGTGAGGACGCCATGAGCAGCACCAGCGCCACCACCACTACCGCCATCGTCGGCATCGCCGCACTGGTCACCAACGACCCCTCCCTCGGTGACGCGTCCCCCCTGGGCCTGATCCGGGACGCGGCCGTCGTCATCGAGGGCGACCGCGTCGCGTGGACCGGTGAGTCGAGCAAAGCACCCGCCACTGACAACCGGGTCGACGCCGGCGGCCGTGCGGTGGTCCCGGGCTTCGTGGACTCCCACTCCCACCTGGTCTTCGCGGGCGACCGGACCGAGGAGTTCACCGCCCGTGTGTCGGGCCGGGCCTACAGCGCGGGCGGCATCCGCACCACGGTCGCCGCCACCCGCACCGCGACGGACGGCGAGCTGGAGGCGAACCTCACCCGCTACCTGGCCGAGGCCCTCCGCCAGGGGACCACGACCGTCGAGACCAAGTCCGGCTACGGCCTCACCGTCCGGGACGAGGCGCGGGCGCTGCGTGTCGCCGCCGCCCACACCGACGAGGTGACCTACCTCGGCGCCCACATCGTCCCGCCCGACCACGCCGAGGACCCGGCGGCGTACGTCGCCCTGGTCACCGGCGAGATGCTGGACGCCTGCGCGCCGTACGCCCGGTGGGTCGACGTCTTCTGCGAACAGGGCGCCTTCGACGGCGACCAGGCCCGCGCCGTCCTCACCGCCGGCCGGGCCCGGGGCCTGCACCCGCGCGTCCACGCCAACCAGCTGACGTACGGTCCCGGCGTGCAGCTCGCCGTCGAGCTGGACGCGGCCTCCGCCGACCACTGCACCCACCTGACGGACCAGGACGTCGACGCGCTGGCCGACAGCGCCACCGTCGCCACCCTGCTGCCCGGCGCCGAGTTCTCCACCCGCGCCGCCTGGCCGGACGCCCGCCGCCTGCTCGACGCGGGCGTCACCGTGGCCCTGGCGACGGACTGCAACCCCGGCTCGTCCTTCACCTCGTCCGTGCCGTTCTGCATCGCGCTCGCCGTACGGGACATGGGCATGACCCCCGACGAGGCGCTCTGGTCCGCCACCGCGGGCGGCGCCCGCGCGCTGCGCCGCGACGACGTCGGACGGCTGAGCCCCGGAGCCCGCGCCGACCTGGCCCTGCTGGACGCCCCCAGCCACGTCCACCTCGCCTACCGGCCGGGCGTGCCCCTGGTGTCGCAGGTGTGGCGGCGCGGCGTCCGCGTGGCCTGACCCCCGCTCAGTCCGCCCGGCGCCGCACCGCGTCGCACGGCGGCACGGCGTACCCGCGAACGGCTCGTCCGGCGCCCGCGAGGGCGCCGGACGAGAAGCCTGTGGGGCGGCCGGGGGCCGGTGTCACTCCTCGACCGTGAGCCCCTTGCGCAGCCGTCCCAGGGTCCGCGACAGCAGCCGCGACACGTGCATCTGCGAGATGCCCAGCTCCTCGCCGATCTCCGACTGGGTCATGTTGGCGACGAAGCGCAGGGACAGGATCCTCTTGTCGCGGTGCGGCAGTTCGGCGATCAGGGGTTTGAGGGACTCGACGTACTCGATGCCCTCCAGCCCGTGGTCCTCGTAGCCGATCCGGTCCGCGAGCGTGCTCTCGCCGTCGTCCTCCTCGGGCTGCGCGTCCAGCGAGGAGGCGGTGTAGGCGTTGGACGCCGCCATGCCCTCGACCACCTCGTCGTGGGAGAGCCCGAGCCGCTCCGCCAGCTCCGCCACCGTGGGCGCGCGGTCCAGCTGCTGGGCCAGTTCGTCGCCCGCCCTGGCCAGGTCGAGCCGGAGTTCCTGCAACCGGCGCGGGACGCGCACGGACCACGAGGTGTCGCGGAAGAAACGCTTGATCTCGCCGATGATGGTTGGCATGGCGAAGGTGGGGAACTCGACGCCGCGGCTGAGTTCGAAGCGGTCGATCGCCTTGATGAGGCCGATGGTCCCGACCTGGATGATGTCCTCCATCGGCTCGCTGCGGGAGCGGAAGCGGGAGGCGGCGAACTTGACCAGGGCGAGGTTGAGTTCGACGAGCGTGTTGCGCACGTAGGAGTACTCGTGCGTGCCTTCCTCGAGCGATTCCAGCCGCTCGAAGAGGGTCTTGGACAGGGCCCGCGCATCCACGGGGCCGACCTCGTCGTACGGGGGGATCTCCGGGAGTCCGGCGAGGACGTCGTCCTGGACGCCGGGGACGTCCGCACGGTCGGCGTGGACGGCGACCGTCCCGCGGTCCGTCGCGAGAGGGCCGGGAAGTTCCGAGGGGGATGTCGACGGCGCCGTCCGGGTATGCGATGCGTCGAGCCGGGGTGACATGATGTCCTCCATCGTTCTCGGCATAAGGCTGCCGAAGCCAGTACGTGCACTGCGGTGTGCGGCGCCTCCGAAGCCGGCCGTGTCGTTTACGTGTCCCTACTAGCCCTACCTGCTTTCCTGAGCCGTCCGCAAGTGCGTTCTGTTCTTATATGTCCGTTTCTGGGCGGATGTTCGGCTGTTGAAGCGCGTGCGGAGGGCGTAGTGTGCGAGGGCGACAACAGCAGCCACGACCTCGGGAGAGAGAGATGGCATGGACCACGGGACGGTCGGCAGCGCACAGTCGGGCCGGCTTCTGGTGGAGGTGCGCGAAGAGGGCTCCAGTGCCGTGGTGACTCCGGCGGGTGAGCTGGACCACCACACCGCGGATCTGTTGCGCGAGCCACTCGACGCATGCTTGGCCAAGGGGTTCAGCCGTTTGGTCGTCGACTGCTCGCGGTTGGAGTTCTGCGACTCGACGGGGCTCAACGTCCTGCTCGGCGCCCGCCTGAAGGCGGAGGAGGCCGGGGGCGGGGTGCACCTCGCGGGAATGCAGCCCGTGGTGGCTCGTGTGTTCGAGATCACAGGGGCCGACGCGGTCTTCACCGTGCACGACACGGTCGAGGCGGCACTGTCCGGCGAGGGCGAGGCCGACTGAGCGTGCCGGGTCGTCCCGAAGTGGGGGGTGTTCCCCCGGATCGGTCGGGCAGGAGACATCCTGAGCATGTCGGCGGCGATCGTGACGGGCGCGCGGACACTGAGTACTGAGCACCGACCATTCGTAATTGAACTTCTCCATCGTGAACTGGTGAATCGGTGAGGTGAAGCGCTGATGAGCACCACCCGGCCCTACTCGCCGGGCGATCGCGGCCCGGAGCCCAGCGGCGCTTCCGGGGCGTCCGAGGGGGGCGTGCCAGGGACCGGGGCGTCCGAGGGGGGCGTGCCAGGGACCGGGGCGTCCGGGGCGGACGCGACCGTGTCCCCGGCGGCGCGTCAGGTCCGCAGGCTGGCCTTCGACGGCGAGAGCGGTGTCGTGCCGCTGGCGCGCGACTTCGCCCGCCAGGCACTGTACGCGTGGGGCTGGTTGCCGGCCGCGACCGCGGACCAGCGGGCGGCCGCCGAGGACGTACTGCTGGTCGTCTCCGAGCTCGTCACCAACGCCTGTCTGCACGCGGAGGGGCCGGACGAGATGCTCATCGCCTGCGACAACAAGGTGATCCGGATCGAGGTCTCGGACCGGGGCACCGGGCAGCCGGCGCCGCGGACCCCGCACCGGGCCGGACGGCCCGGCGGGCACGGGATGTTCATCGTGCAGCGGCTCTGCCTGGACTGGGGGGTCGTCCGGACCCCCGGCGTGGCCGGCAAGAAGGTCTGGGCCGAGCTGGGAGCACCCGCGTAGCGGCGCCGCGCTCGCCGCTCCCCTCCCCGCTACTTCCCCCTCGTTCCCGTTCTCGTCGTTCTCGTCGTTCTCGTCCGCGTTTCACCGGCGTGCCCGGACGGCTGCTTTGACGTGCCGTCAGGGACGCCGAGCGGGGCACGCCCCCCCTGCGAGGCAGGCATCGGCGCCGCACGGCGATGGGCCGCCTCACCGGATCCGTCCGGCGCGGCGGCCCTTCCCGGGACGTACGGCTACCTCACGTCGCCCATCAGGGCGCGGATCTTGCGTCCCGCCATCATGAAGGCGAGGCCGGCCGCGACGGCGACGGCGGCCCACAGGGAGTAGTAGACCGCGTCGCCCAGTGGCGCGTTGAGCTTGGTGGTCCAGCCGTTGAGGGCGTTGCCCGTCGCCGTGGCCAGGAACCACAGGCCCATGATCTGGCCGACGAACTGCTTCGGCGCCAGCTTCGTCGACAGGGACAGGCCCACCGGCGACAGGCACATCTCGCCGAGGGTCTGCACCAGGTAGACGCTGAGCAGCCAGAAGACGGTGACCTTGCCCGTGTCGCTGTTCGCCGCGGCGGCGCCGGCCAGGCCCATGATGCCGAAGGAGCCGCCGATGAGGAGCATCGCCAGGGCGAACTTCATGGGCGTGCCGGGCTCGCGGTCGCGCTGGGCCAGCCTGACCCACAGGGCGGCGAAGAGCGGGGCGAGCACGATGACCATGGCCGGGTTCACCGACTGGTACCAGGACGCCGGGAACTCCCAGCCGCCGATCATGCGGTCGGTCTTGCCGTCCGCGAAGATCGTCAGCAGCGAACCGGACTGGTCGTAGATCATCCAGAACAGCACGGCGGTGGCGAAGAACCACGCGAAGGCCTGGATCTTCGGCCTGTCCTGGCTGGTCAGGGCCGGGTTCCGGTACATCGCCACGAAGTAGACGACCGGCACCACGATGCCGAGGACCGCGAGCACGTTGACGATGTGCTCGATGTCGTACGTGCCCAGGGCGATGTCCAGGACCAGCGCGGCGACGGCGACGCCGCCCCACAGCGCGACCTTGCGCAGCGCGGCGCGCTTCTCCTCCGCGGAGGCCGGGGTGCCGGGGTGCTGGCCGACGTCACCGAGGTGGCGGCCGCCGAGGACGTACTGGATCACGGCGAGGCTCATGCCGACACCGGCGACACCGAAGCCGAGGTGCCAGTTGACGTTCTCGCCGAGGTAGCCGACGACCAGCGGGGCGGCCATGCCGCCGATGTTGATCGCCATGTAGAAGAGCGTGAAGCCGGCGTCGCGGCGGGCGCTGGGCCGGCCCTCGTAGAGGCCGCCGACCATCGCGGAGATGTTCGGCTTGAGCAGGCCGGTGCCGATCGCGATCAGGCCGAGACCGCAGAAGAAGGCGACGTCGGCGGGGATCGCCAGCGTGAAGTGGCCGAGGGCGATGACGATGCCGCCGACCAGGACGGCCTTGCGGGCACCCCACAGGCGGTCCGCGATCCAGCCGCCGGGCATGGCGGCCATGTACACGACCGCGTTGTACACACCGTAGATCGAGGCGGCCAGGGCTTCCCGGCCCGCCAGGGGGCCGTCGAGGACACCCGCGATCAAGTAGAGGACGAGGATGCCGCGCATTCCGTACCAGGAGAAGCGCTCCCACATCTCCGTCATGAAGAGCGTGGCCATACCGCGGGGGTGGCCGAAGAAGGTCTTCTCGCCGCCGGCGGAACTGGCCGAGTCCTTCGTCAGGCTGGACGCCATGGGTCGATCCTTGCTTGCTCGGGACGCGCTGCGCTTCGTGAGCGGTCACGCGCCCGGTGGGGGGCGGCCGGCACCGGCACGCGATCCGCCCCTACGCCCGAACAGGGGTTCGCCCCCGTGCCGGACACGGAGGCGAGGGGGTCAGACGCACCGGGATCCACGCCCCGGACATCTGGTCACGTCACGGGGCCCGGCCCACAGGTCGTTTCACTGTCTCAAGACCGGCGGAACCGGCCTTGCGCAGAAAAGGGGCCTATGGCGTGGTTGGCCGCCCAAAGGCCCCGGAGTAGTACATCAGGCGTCTGGCCATCATACGACACCACAGTGCGGCATATGGAAGGACTTGAGAGATGAAGCACAGGTGCAAGTGGAACCGTAGTCACGCTTTCCAAGGTTCTTGCGGCAATCTCCCGACCCATTATCGGCGCGGCAGCAGGTCCGTACCAAGGTGCACCAGGGCGGGGGCCTCGGCCCGGCCATCGCCCGCCGGCCCTCGCCACGGGCGGTCTACCATCAGCTCATGACCCGAGTACTGCTCGCCGAGGACGACGCCTCCATCTCGGAGCCGCTGGCGCGTGCACTGCGCCGGGAGGGTTACGAGGTCGAGGTGCGTGAGGACGGACCCACCGCGCTGGACGCGGGCATCCAGGGCGGCGTCGACCTGGTCGTGCTGGACCTCGGGCTGCCCGGTATGGACGGCCTGGAGGTGGCCCGCCGGCTGCGGGCCGAGGGCCACACCGTGCCGATCCTGATCCTGACCGCGCGCGCCGACGAGGTGGACACCGTGGTCGGCCTCGACGCCGGCGCCGACGACTACGTCACCAAGCCGTTCCGCCTCGCCGAGCTGCTCGCCCGGGTCCGGGCCCTGCTGCGGCGCGGGGCCGCCGAGCCCCAGCAGCCGCCGGCCACGCACGGCGTGCGGATCGACGTCGAGTCGCACCGCGCCTGGATGGGCGACGAGGAGCTCCAGCTCACCGCCAAGGAGTTCGACCTGCTGCGCGTCCTGGTGCGCGACGCCGGGCGGGTGGTCACCCGCGACCAGCTGATGCGCGAGGTCTGGGACACCACCTGGTGGTCGTCGACCAAGACCCTCGACATGCACATCTCCTGGCTGCGCAAGAAGCTGGGTGACGACGCGGCGAATCCCCGGTACATCGCCACCGTGCGAGGCGTGGGCTTCCGCTTCGAGAAGAGCTAGCCCCGCGCCGGGCCTCCCGGGGAGCCGCGGGTGACACACGGGTAAGAGGACATGCGCCGCCGACTGATCCAGTCCACGCTCGCCGTGGTGCTCGTCGTGATCGCCGTCTTCGGCGTCTCCCTCGTCGTGGTGGAGACCAAGACGATCAGCAACAGCGCCCAGGAACGGGTGGAGTCCGAGGCGGTGCGGCTGACCGGCATCGTCGACAGCCGCATCCTCGGCCACGAGCAGATAACCTCCGAGATCCTCGTCGACCAGGTCGGCGACGACCGGTACGCCGTGGTCCGCATCCCCGGCCAGCCGCCCATCGAGATCGGCCAGAAGCCGTCCGGCGACGTCATCGAGTCGGTCCGGCGGGGAGAGCAGGGCGAGACGGTCGTCGTCCGGGAGCCGCGCTCCGCGGTGACCCGGGAGGTCGGCCGCACCCTGCTGATGATCGGGGCGGTGGCGCTGCTGGCCGTGATCGCCGCGGTGCTGCTCGCCCTGCGCCAGGCCAACCGCCTCGCCTCCCCCCTCACCGACCTCGCGGAGACCGCCGAACGCCTCGGCTCCGGCGACCCGCGCCCCCGCCGCAAGCGCTACGGCGTCCCGGAGCTGGACCGCGTCGCCGACGTCCTGGACGCCTCCGCCGAACGCATCGCCCGGATGCTCACCGCCGAGCGCCGCCTCGCCGCCGACGCCTCGCACCAGCTGCGCACCCCGCTCACCGCGCTGTCCATGCGGCTGGAGGAGATCACCGTCACCGACGACCCGGCCACCGTGAAGGAGGAGGCGACCATCGCCCTCACCCAGGTGGAACGCCTCACCGACGTGGTCGAGCGGCTGCTGACCAACAGCCGCGACCCGCGCACCGGCTCCGCGGTCACCTTCGACCTCGACGAGGTGATCCAGCAGCAGCTCGCCGAGTGGCGACCGGCCTACCGCGGCGTGGGCCGCGCGATCGTCAGTTCCGGCAAGCGGCACCTGGAGGCGGTGGGCACACCGGGCGCGGTCGCGCAGGTGCTGGCGGCGCTGATCGAGAACTCCCTGATGCACGGCGGCGGCACGGTCGCCCTGCGCACCCGCGTCACCGGCAACCAGGCGGTCATCGAGGTCACCGACGAGGGCCCCGGCGTCCCGGCCGACCTCGGCGCCCGCATCTTCGAGCGCGCGATCAGCGGCCGCAACTCCACCGGTATCGGCCTGGCCGTCGCCCGCGACCTGGCGGAGGCCGACGGGGGCCGCCTGGAGATGCTCCAGGCCAAGCCGCCGGTGTTCGGCCTGTTCCTGTCGCGCACGCCGGTGCAGAAGTCGGCGCAGGAGGAGCGGACCGTCCGCTAGCGGAGCGGACCGCCCGGGAGGAGACGGTCCGGTGGAGAGCTGCGGGCCCGTGTGGGTGGGGGCGACGGGCCGGCGGGGCCGCGCTGGACGGTCGGGGACCGTGCCGGACGGGCGGGAGCCGCGTCAGACCCGGGCCCGCTGCGGCGGCCGTACCGGCTCGGCGGCCTCCAGGAACGATTCCGCGCCCGCCGCCTCCCGGGCGGGCAGCGCCCGGAACACCCAGGTGCGGTAGGACCAGAACCGGAACAGCGTCGCGACGCCGATGCCGAGGAACTTGAAGACGTTGCTCTGCAGCGGGCTGTCCCAGCCGAAGCCGTACGTCGCCGCGTACAGCACACCGTTCTCGATCACCAGGCCGGCCGCGCTGAACAGCAGGAACAGCGTCAGCTCGCGGGTGCGGCCACTCTTGTCGCGGTCGCGGTAGGCGAAGTAGCGGAAGCCCACGTAGTTGAAGGCGATGGCCACCACGGTCGCGATCACGCTGGCGCGCACCACCTGGAGGTCGGTCACGTGCCGTACCAGGTTGAACACGGCAAGATTGACGAGAAGGCCGGCGCCGCCCACCGCGCCGAACCTGGCGGCCTCCCGCACGAGCCTGCGCAGCCCTGAGGAACCACGTCCCATGGTCGTACAGGCCCCCAGTCGGTCGGTCCGGTCAGCTCCGTCATGCTAACCATCGCACTTCTGCGATCGCCCGGGTATGCCGCTTCGGCCGGATCGAGAGGCGGAAACCGGCCGACCCGGCGTGGCCGATACCCTGGGGGCGTGACGTTCCCGGTAGTCGGCATGGTCGGCGGGGGTCAGCTCGCGCGTATGACGCACGAGGCGGGCATCCCGCTGGGCATCAGGTTCAAGCTCCTCAGTGACACCCCGCAGGATTCCGCGGCGCAGGTCGTCGGCGATGTCGTGGTCGGCGACTATCGCGACCTGGACACGCTGCGTGACTTCGCGCGCGGGTGCGACGTGATCACGTTCGACCACGAGCACGTGCCCACCGAGCACCTGCGGGCCCTGGAGGCGGACGGCATCCCCGTGCGCCCCGGGCCCGACGCGCTCGTGCACGCCCAGGACAAGGGCGTGATGCGCGCGAAGCTCGACGCGATCGGCGTGCCCTGCCCGCGCCACCGCATCGTGAGCGACCCGCAGGACGTCGCCGCGTTCGCGGCGGAGGGTGACGGCTTCCCGGTCGTCCTCAAGACCGTCCGCGGCGGTTACGACGGCAAGGGCGTGTGGGTCGTGGACTCCGTCGAGGAGGCCGCCGAGCCGTTCCGCGCGGGTGTCCCCGTCCTCGCCGAGGAGAAGGTCGACTTCGTCCGGGAGCTCGCGGCGAACGTCGTCCGCTCCCCGCACGGCCAGGCGGTCGCCTACCCGGTGGTCGAGTCCCGCCAGGTCGACGGCGTCTGCGACACGGTCGTCGCGCCCGCCCCCGGCCTCGACGAGGCCCTCGCCCTGCGGGCCGAGGAGATGGCGCTGAACATCGCCAAGGAACTCGGCGTCGTCGGCCACCTCGCCGTCGAGCTGTTCCAGACCCGCGACGGGCGGATCCTGGTCAACGAGCTGGCGATGCGGCCGCACAACTCCGGCCACTGGTCGATGGACGGCGCCGTCACGTCCCAGTTCGCCAACCACGTCCGGGCCGTCCTGGACCTCCCGCTCGGCGACCCGCGCCCGCGCGCCAAGTGGACGGTCATGGTCAACGTGCTCGGCGGCGACTACCCCGACATGTACTCCGCGTACCTGCACTGCATGGCCCGCGACCCCCAGCTGAAGATCCACATGTATGGCAAGGACGTGAAGCCCGGCCGCAAGGTGGGCCACGTCAACACCTACGGCGACGACCTGGACGACGTTCTCGAACGCGCACGTCACGCTGCCGGTTACCTGAGAGGCACGATCACCGAATGAGCCCCGTTGTTGGCATCGTCATGGGGTCGGACTCCGACTGGCCCGTCATGGAGGCCGCCGCCAAGGCCCTGGACGAGTTCGAGATCGCCTACGAGGTCGACGTCGTCTCCGCGCACCGGATGCCGCGCGAGATGGTCGCCTACGGCGAGCAGGCCGCGGACCGGGGTCTGAAGGTGATCATCGCCGGGGCGGGCGGCGCCGCCCATCTGCCCGGCATGCTCGCGTCCGTGACGCCGCTGCCGGTGATCGGCGTGCCGGTCCCGCTGAAGTACCTGGACGGCATGGACAGCCTGCTGTCCATCGTGCAGATGCCGGCCGGGGTGCCGGTCGCCACGGTCTCGGTCGCGGGAGCCCGCAACGCCGGACTGCTCGCGGCCCGTGTCCTCGCCGCCCACGACGAGGAACTCCTCGGCCGGATGAGGGACTTCCAGCAGGAGCTGAACGACCAGGCCACCGAGAAGGGCAAGCGGCTGCGCGCCAAGGCCGAGGGCACGGGCGGCGGCTTCGGCTTCGGCAACTGACGGCGCGGACGTCTCCGCAACCGATGGCGACAGACGGGGGGCGGCGATGACCGCACTGGACGAGGCCCGGGAACTGCTGCGCGAGTTCCCGGTGGCCGACGGGCACAACGACCTGCCCTGGGCGCTGCGCGAGCAGGTCCGCTACGACCTCGACGCCCGGGACATCGCCACCCCCCAGGGCACCCGTCTGCACACCGACCTGCCCCGGTTGCGCGCGGGCGGGGTCGGGGCGCAGTACTGGTCGGTGTACGTCCGCTCGGACCTGCCCGACGCGGTGTCGGCGACGCTGGAACAGATCGACTGCGTACGGCAGTTGCTCGCCCGGTACCCGGACGACCTGGCGCCCGCCCGGACGGCCGCGGACATGGAGGCGGCGCGCGCGCAGGGCCGTATCGCCTCCCTCATGGGGGCCGAGGGCGGGCACTCCATCGCCGACTCCCTCGCCACGCTGCGCGCGCTGTACGCGCTCGGCGTCCGCTATCTGACGCTCACCCACAACCACAACGTGGCCTGGGCGGACTCCGCGACGGACGAGCCGGGCGTCGGCGGCCTGTCGGCCTTCGGCCGGGCGGTGGTGCGGGAGATGAACCGCGAGGGCATGCTGGTGGACCTCTCGCACGTGGCCGCCACGACCATGCGGGACGCGCTGGACACCACCTCCGCGCCGGTGATCTTCTCGCACTCCTCCGCCCGCGCGGTCTGCGACCACCCGCGCAACATCCCGGACGACGTCCTGGAACGGCTGCCCGCCAACGGGGGCGTGGCGATGGTGACGTTCGTGCCGAAGTTCGTGCTCCAGGCGGCCGTGGACTGGACGGCCGAGGCCGACGCGAACATGCGCGCGCACGGCTTCCACCACCTCGACACCACCGCCGAGGCGATGCGGGTGCACCGCGCCTTCGAGGAGCGCCACCCGCGCCCGGTCGCGACCGTGGCGACCGTCGCCGACCACCTCGACCACATGCGGGAGGTGGCCGGCATCGACCACCTCGGCATCGGCGGGGACTACGACGGCACCGCGTTCACGCCCGAGGGCCTGAACGACGTGTCCGGCTACCCCAACCTCCTCGCGGAGCTGCTGGACCGCGGCTGGTCCAAGGCCGACCTGGCCAAGCTGACCTGGCGGAACGCGGTGCGGGTGCTGGGCGCGGCGGAGGACGTGGCGCGCGGTCTTCAGGCCACCCGGGGGCCGTCCAACGCGACGATCGAGTCGCTCGACGGGTGACCGTCCAGGGTGGGGTAGTCGGTGTAGCCGGTCGCCCCGCCCACGTACATCAGGTAGCGGTCCCGCGGCTGGTTCAGCGGCGCCCCGAGCCGCAGCCGCGCCACCAGGTCGGGGTTGGCGAGGAACGGCCGTCCGAGCGCGACCAGTTCGGCGCCGGACGCCAGCAGCCGCCGGGTGCCGCGATCGACGGCCTCGGTCGTCAGCTCCCCGAGCACCGGGTTGGCGATCAGGGTGCCCGGCCAGTCCGCGCGGATCCGCCGGTACAGCGGCGCGTCCGGGTCGGCGTGCACGAGGTGCAGATAGGCGAGGCCGTGCCCGCGCAGCGCCGCCACCAGCGCCGGGTAGAGGATGTCGGTCTCGCCCTCCTGGATGCCGTTGACGGTGTTGCCGGGGGAGATCCGCAGGCCGACCCGCTCGGGCCCGACGGCGTCGGCCACCGCCTCGACCACCTCCACCACGAACCGGATCCGCCGGGCCGCCGGGCCGCCGTAGGCGTCGGTGCGGTGGTTGACGTTGGCGGCGAGGAACTGGTGCAGCAGATGGCCGTTGGCGGAGTGCACCTCCACGCCCTCGAAGCCGGCGTCGAGCGCGTTGCGGGCGGCGGCCGCGAAGTCGGCGGCGGTGGCGCGGACGTCCGCGACGGTCATCTCCCGGGGCACCACGGAGGGCCGGTGGCCGCCGGGGGTGAAGACGGTCTCCGGGAGCGGTACGGGCGAGGGCGCGACGGGCGTGTGCCCGCTGGTCGCCGGGTGCCCGACCCGCCCGCCGTGCTGGAGCTGGAGGAACATCCGCCCGCCCGCGGCCCGCACGGCGTCGGTGACCCGCCGCCAGCCGGCCACGTGTTCGGGGCGGTGGATCGCGGTGATGTTCGGGTACGTCTGCCCGGTCGCGTTCGGGGTCGAGGCCTCGCCGATGATCAGCCCGGCGGAGGCGCGCTGGGCGTAGTACTCGGCCATCAGCGGGGTCGGCGTGCCGTCGGCGGCGGCCCGGTTCCGGGTGAGCGGGGCCATCACGAGTCGGTGGGGGAGGGCCAGCGGGCCCAGCTGGAAGGTGTCGGTCGGCTGCGTCATGCCCGTACGCTAGAACCTCACACCGATGTCAGTGTCAAGGCCCGGGGGTGACGGAGTGCGGATCGGGGAGCTGGCCCGGCGGACCGGCGTGAGCGAGCGGTCGCTGCGGTACTACGAGGAGCGGGGGCTGCTGCGGGCCGGACGGACGCCCGGCGGCCACCGGGACTACGCGGAGGCGGCCGTCGACCGGGTCATCCGCATCCAGGAGCTGTTCGCGGCCGGGCTGAACAGCGGCAGGATCGCCCGGCTGCTGCCGTGCATGCGCGACGCCGACGGCGGCCCCTCGGCGGTGGCCACGCCGAAGCTGGTCGCCGACCTCACCGAGGAGCGCACCCGGATCGACCGCATGATCGCCGATCTGGAGCGCTCCCGGGCCACCCTCGACGAGGTCATCGAGGCGGCCCGCGGCCGCTGAACGGGCCCCGGGGCGGCCGCTCCCCCGAACGCCCCGCTCACCAGGAGCCCTCCGGCGGCCCGTGCGACGGTGACCGTACAGCGATCGCCCGCGCACGTACGGAGCCCGCCATGGCCGATCTCCAGAACGACCTGCACACGCCCGCTGAGGTCGGCGAGCCCGACGCCCTGTCCCGGGAGCCGCCGTTGCCGGTGGGCGCCCGCGGCCCCGCGGACGACCCGGACGCCGGCCTCCTGGAGCGGGCGCACGCCCTGCTGACCGCCCATCCCGTCGCCGACGGCTACAGCGGGCTGCCGTGGGCGCTGCGCCATCTGCCCTGGTACGACCTGGAGCTGGGGGAGACCGCCGTCGACACCGACCTGCCCCGGATGCGGCGGGGACACGTCGGCGCCCTGTTCTGCTCGCTGCACCTGCCCGAGGGGCTGGCCGCCGACCGGGCCGTCGCCGCCACCCTGGAGCAGCTCGACCTGGTCCGCACGGTGATCGGCAACCACCCCGAGGGACTGCGGCCGGCGCGCACCGCCGGGCAGGTCACCGACGCCCGCAACTGCGGCCGCACCGCCGTGCTGCTCGGTCCGGCCACCGCCGCCGCGCTCGACGACTCGGTGGGTCTGCTGCGCGTCCTGCACGGGCTCGGCCTGCGCGTCATCACCCTCACGGGCACCTCCTGGGCGAGCGAGGCCGGGCTGACCCGGTTCGGGGAGGAGGTCGTGCGGGAGATGAACCGCCTCGGGGTGCTGGCCGATCTCTCCGGCGCCTCCGAACCGACCATGGAACGCGTCCTCGCCGCCTCCAAGGCGCCCGTCCTGTGCACCCGCTCCGGCGCCCGCGCGCTGCGCCCCCACCCCATGAACCTCCCCGACGAGCTGCTGGCCGCGCTGGGCGCGGCCAACGGGCTGTGCCTGGTGCCGCTGACGGCGGAGCAGACCGGGCCGACGGTCCGGGACGTCGCCGACCACGTCGGCCACGTCCGCGCCGTCGCCGGGCCCGGCAGCGTCGGCCTGTCCGGCACCTACGACGCCGGCTGCGCCCACCCGCGGGAGCTGACCGACGCCTCCTGCTATCCGCACCTCGTCGCCGAGCTGCTGCGGCGCGGCTGGCCGGAGCCCGACCTGGCGCTGCTGACCTGGGGAAACGTCCAGCGTGTGCTGCGCACCGCCGAGGTCACCGCACGGGCGGCCCAGGAGCGGCGCGTGCCGTCGACGGCACGGATCGCGGAGCTGGACGGCTGAGCGGCCACGGGAGCGGCGGCAGGAGAGGGCCGGAGATGCCGGACACGCCCTACGGGCTCAGCAGGCGCAGAGGCAGAACGGATGCCCCGCCGGGTCCGCGTACACCCGCCAGGTGCGTGAGCGGTCCCCGGCGTCCAGCGCCCGCGCGCCCAGCGCCAGCACGCCCGCCTCGGCCGCGTCCAGGTCCTCGACCGTGAGGTCCAGGTGGAACTGCTGCGAGTTCTCGGCGGACGGCCAGCCCGGCGGGACGAATCCGGCAGCGGCCTGGAAGGCGAGCTGCGGACCGCCGGGCACCTTGAGGTCCACCCACGCGTCGTCGCCCTCGACGGTGCCGCCGAGGACCTCGGCGTAGAAGCCGGCCAGGGCGCGGGGGTCGGGACAGTCCAGGACGACGACGCCGAGCCTGGCGAGAGCCATGACCGCTCACTCCTCATCGAGTCACCCACGAGCAGGGACCGTTACCTGCAAAGGCCTCCAACAGGTAACGATTACCCCATGGTCGCGCACTGGCGGTAACGTCGCAAGCGTGAGTGAGAGACGGCCCGCGCCCGGCGGACTCGCCCTGGTGGAGGCCCTGGTCAACACCGTCGACCCGGAGTCGGGCACGGACGCCCTGGACACGGCCGAGGGCCGGGCGCCCTTCGGGGTCGGGGAGCGGGACCTGGCGGGCGTCCGTGAACTGCGCGAGTCGCTGCGCGCCGCCTGCCTGGCGCACGCCGGTCACCCGCCGCACCGCCGGGTGACCCCGTTGGGCGAGCTGCTGGCGCGTGCGCCGCTGTACGTGGCCGTCGACGAGCGGGACGGTTCCGCGCGCCTCGCGCCGGCCGACGCGGGACCGCTGCTGTCCCGGGTGGCGGCGGCGGTGGCGCAGGCGCTGACCGAGGGCACCTGGCAGCGGCTGAAGGCCTGTGAGCTGCCCGACTGCCACTGGGCGTACTACGACCGCAGCCCCGCCGGCCGCGGCCGCTGGTGCTCGATGGCGGTGTGCGGGGCGCGGGCGAAGATGCGGCGGTACCGGGCCAAGGGCGCCTGACGGCCGGCGCGGTGGCGCGGCATGCGTGCAGGCGCCGGTTCGGCCGACTGAGCCTCGGCCGAACCGGCGCCGCCGCCGTACGGTCAGGCGGTGGGCCGGCCCATCGCGCGGTACGTCCAGCCCGAGCGCCGCCACAGTTCCGGGTCCAGGGCGTTGCGGCCGTCCAGGATCACCCGGGACGTCACGGCCTCGCCCAGCGCGGCCGGGTCCAGCTCGCGGAACTCCCGCCACTCGGTCAGGTGCAGCACGACGTCGGCCCCCCGCACCGCCGCGTGCGCGGAGTCGGCGTACCCCAGCGTCGGGAAGAGCCGCCGGGCGTTGGTCATGCCCTTGGGGTCGTACACCGTGACCTGGCCGCCCTGGAGGTGGATCTGCCCGGCGACGTTCAGCGCGGGCGAGTCGCGGACGTCGTCGGAGTCGGGCTTGAACGCGGCGCCGAGCACGGCCACCCGCTTGCCCAGGAAGGACCCGCCGCCGAGCGCCTCCCGCGCCATCTCCACCATCTGCCCGCGCCGCCGCATGTTGATCGAGTCGATCTCGCGCAGGAAGGTCAGCGCCTGGTCGGCGCCCAGCTCGCCGGCGCGCGCCATGAACGCCCGGATGTCCTTCGGCAGGCAGCCGCCGCCGAAGCCGATCCCGGCCCGCAGGAACTTGCCGCCGATCCGGTCGTCGTGGCCGATCGCCTCCGCCAGCTTCACCACGTCGCCGCCCGCGGCCTCGCACACCTCGGCCATCGCGTTGATGAAGGAGATCTTGGTGGCCAGGAAGGAGTTCGCGGAGGTCTTCACCAGTTCGGCGGTCGGGAAGTCGGTCACCACGAACGGCGTCCCCTCGGCCACCGGCGTCGCGTACACCTCGCGCAGCAGCTTCTCGGCCCGGTCGCCGCGCACCCCGGCCACGATCCGGTCCGGGTGCAGGGTGTCC
This sequence comes from Streptomyces cinereospinus, assembly GCF_042430725.1. Classification (NCBI taxonomy): domain Bacteria; kingdom Bacillati; phylum Actinomycetota; class Actinomycetes; order Kitasatosporales; family Streptomycetaceae; genus Streptomyces; species Streptomyces cinereospinus. Next base: position 34,092 of record NZ_JBHMCY010000080.1, read on the forward strand.
CGCACGGCGAAGCCCTCGCGCAGGAACTCCGGGTTCCAGGCCAGCTCGGCGTCCGCGCCGGCGGGCGCGTGCTCGGCGAGGTAGGCGGCGAGACGGTCGGCGGAGCCGACCGGCACGGTGGACTTGCCGACGACCAGCGCGGGGCCGGTCAGGTGCGGGGCGAGGGAGGCGAAGGCGGCGTCGACGTAGCTCATGTCGCAGGCGTACTCGCCGTGCTTCTGCGGGGTGTTCACACAGACGAAGTGGACGTCGCCGAAGGCCGCCACCTCGGCGTAGTCGGTGGTGAAGCGCAGCCGCCCGCTGGAGCCCTCGATCCCCGCGACGTGCCGGCGCAGCAGCTCCTCCAGGCCCGGCTCGTACATCGGGACCTCGCCCCGGCGGAGCATCTCGATCTTCTCCGGGACGACGTCGAGCCCCAGCACCTCGAACCCGAGTTCGGCCATCGCCGCGGCGTGCGTGGCGCCGAGGTAACCGGTACCGATCACGGTGATCTTGAGGGCCATACGGGACTCCACTGGGTAGCGTCGGTAGTGCGGGGCCGAGCATAGTCGGCGACCCCGTCGGGCACCTTTCCCGCTGTCGTCAAGCTCACGTACCCCCCGGCGTGAGCGGCCGCTTAGAATTCGAGTTACTTAACGGTAGTTAGCGTCAGCGGCATCGCAGCGTCTTCCTTGGAGCGTGAGAGACCTTGGCCGGATCGGCTGATTTCGACCTGTACCGCCCGTCGGAGGAGCACGAGATGCTCCGCGACACCGT
>NZ_JBHMCY010000081.1:0-34826 GCF_042430725.1 Streptomyces cinereospinus
CCGCCCGCGCCGCCCGTGCCGGCTCCGGCGCCGACCCCGACGCGGCTGGACACCCCGCGGCCGGGGCGCCCGCGGGCCCGCCGACCACTCCTCGTCGCGGCCGCCGCCCTGCTGGCCGCGGGCGCGCTCACGGCACTCGCGCTCTCCCTCCGCACGTCCGACGGCGGGACGAAGGACGACCAGCGGGCGGTCGGCGCGCACGGCGGCTCCACAGCACCCCCCGTGAGCCCGGCTCCGACGCCCAGCGCGACCCCCACGCCGACCCCCACCGGCGCGGCCCCCGCTCCGGCCCCCTCGGGATCGTCCTCCGCCCCGCTCGGGGACGGGTCCGGCGGCCGCTGGATCGCGCAGCTGCACTCCGAACCGCTCACCGCCGGCACCGCGGTCCGCGACCAGCGCCTCGCGCGGGTCCGCGAGTCCGTGCCCGAGGCCGTCGCCGTCCGCAGCGACGACTACGCGTCGCTCCGCCCCGGCTACTGGGTGATCTACGCGCCGGGCCCGTTCGGCGACGGCCGGTCGGCACTGGCCTTCTGCGCCGAGCGCGGGCGCACGTCGGCGAACGCCTGCGTGGGGCGCTACCTGAGCACCAGCCCCGCCGACTTCGCCCTGCAGTGCCGCCCTCCGGTGACCAGCCCCGCGGGCCGCTGCACCCGCGGGACGTGACGGGACGGTCCGCCGCACGCGGGAGGTGACGGACAGGACGTGACGGAACGGTACGCCGCGCACGCGGGATGCCGCGGACCGGGACGGCCGGCGCGCGGCGACGCGGCCCGGACCGTCAGCCCCCGTCACCCCCGGGCGCCCCACGGACCTCGGCGGCCGGCGGTGTCACGGACGCGGCCGGGGAAAGCTCTCCAGCGCCCGGGCCAGCCCCGCCGCGTCCGTCCCCACCTTGCGGTACACCAGCGACAGCAACTGCCGTACCCCCTGCTCGGTGAGGCGCAGTTCCTTCGCCACGACCGCCACCCCCTTGCCCAGCGCGGTCATCTCGGCCGCGCGGCGCTCCTGTTCCGTGAGCGTGTCCGTCTGGGCGTAGCGCAGGGGCAGGGGGCGCAGCCCGGCGGCCGACAACTCGTCCCGGGCGCGCGCCGCCAGTGCCTCCGCACCGCAGTGCACGGCGCCTTCCAGGCCTTGGTACAGCCGGTCGGCGGCCTCCTGGACCCGTCCGTTGCGGGCCAGCAGGGCACCGTGACCGACCAGCGCGCGGGCCAGTTCGTACGCCGCCGGCGACCGCTGCAGTTCGGCCACGGCCTCGGCGTACAGGTCGAGGGCGGCCGCACCGCCGGTCACCTCGGCCTCGGTGTGCAGCGCCTGGCCGATCGCGGAGGCGGCGCCGAAGTCGCGGGCCCGCTTGACGGCGTCCCGCGCGACACGCACCGCCCGGCCCGGCGCGGACGGCGCGAGGGCGTGGGCCAGGTTGAGCTGCCAGGGGCACCAGGCCGGGTTGCGCCAGGCCCGCGCCTCCAGCCGGTCCCCGACGGCGGTCAGCAGCCGCTCGGCCTCGGCGTACCGGCCCTCGGCGAGGAGCAGTTCGGCGTAGACGGTGCGCGAGTCCGGGTAGATGACGGCGTTCGGGACGACATCGCCGTAGCGGTGCTCGTCGGCGACCTTACGGGCGTCGGCGGTGCGGCCCCGGGCCAGCAGGGTCTGGATGAGGATGCCGAGGGCGAACCACCGGGCGGGTACGGCGCCCTCCACGCGCTCGGCGGTGCGCAGGCCTTCCCGGACCCAGTGCTCCGCCTCGGCCAGCAGTCCCCGGCGGTAGCGGATGTAGCCGAAGAGGGTCTGCCCGACCGCCAGATGGGAGCCGCGCCAGCCCTTGCGCCGGCATTCGGCCATGCCCCTGGTGAACAGCTCCTCGGCGCGTCCCGGCTGGTCGCCGTACATGAACACCAGGGCGACGGAGACGGGGACCTCGAAGCCGCGGTTCTCCTCGGTCCAGCTCATGCCGCCGTGCAGGGCCTCCTCGGCGCAGGTGAGAGCGGTGTGCCGGGGCTCGCCGCGGACCAGGGCGTCCCAGCCCCGCAGGCCCAGGATGCAACGCTCCTCCAGGCTCCGGCCGGGCAGGCGTCCGGCGAGCCGGGCCAGCTTGCGCGAGAGGGCGGGCGAGTCGGGCTCGTCGGCGCGGAACATGCTCCACACGAAGTGATCGGCCTGCATGCGCAGCCTGATCCGCGCGTTGGTGGCCTGGCGCGCCTCCCGCTCGGCCACGGCGGCGGCCTCCGCCATCTGGTCCGTGTGGGCCAGCGCCTGGGTCAGCCGGTAGACGACGGAGGCCCGCAGGCCGGGGTCGAGGTCCGGTTCCGCGAGCGCCTCCCGCAGGTGGCTGACCGTGGCGGTGGGCTCGATCAGGAAGGTCGCGCAGGCCAGGTCGTGCAGGAGCGCGGCCCGGTCCTCCGGCAGCGGCGGCTCCTGCAGCGCCCGGGCGAGGAGCCGGCGGGCGGCTTCCGGGGCACCGGCGCGCAGGTACTCGCGGGCGGCCTCCCAGAGGCAGGCGACCGCCTCGGTGCTGCCCTCGCAGGGCACCTCCAGCAGGTGCCGGGCCGCGGCGGTGGGGCCCAGTCCCGCCGCCCGGACGGCCACCGCGGCGGCGTTGTGCATGCCGACCCGGAACCCGGTGCGGATCGACCGGTAGATCGTGGTGGCGATCAGCGGGTGCACGAACTCCAGGCCGCCGCCGGGTGCGTGGTGCTCGGCCAGGATGCGGGCCGCGCGCAGCTGCGCGGTCGCCTCGGCGGCCTGCTCGCTGCCGACGCACGCGATGGTGGCGGCGATGTCGGGCCGGAACGGGGCGCCGAGCACGGCTCCGGCCTCGGCGAAGTGGACGGTGCTGGTGCTGAGCTGTTCGAGGGCCCCGATGAGTCCCGGCCCCTTCACCGCCGCCGCGAGGTCACGCATGACCGGCAACTCGCTCGCCGAGCCCGTCAGACGGCGTTCGCCGAGCCTGATGGCCAGTTCGACGGCCTCGAACGGGCTGCCGCCGGTGACGTCGAAGCACTCCTCGCAGAACTCGTCGTCGGCCGTGTCACCCAGTTCCTCCCGGACGATCCGCGCCACCGCCTCGCGGGTGAGCGGTGCCAGCGGGTACGGGCGCGTCCCCTGCCCCGTCACCAGCGCGCGGAAGGAAGCCGCCTCGGGCGGCAGCTCGTTCGGCCGGTAGGCGACGACGATGAGCAGGGGCAGGCCGTCGGTCCGGCCGGCGAACGAGGTGAGCCAGCCGAGGGACTCGACGTCGGCCCAGTGCAGGTCGTCCAGGATCAGCACCACGGGCGCCTGTTGCACCGTCAGGCACGTCATGACCCAGTCGAGCCCGTCCCGCACGCCGGTCGGGTCCGGCATCTGGCCGTCGTCCGTCGCCTCCAGCCCGAGTACCACGGCGACGATGTCGTACCAGCTGCCGAGGAAGGTGCGCAGTCCCTGCTGGTCCAGGCCGGCCAGGGCCGGCTGCACGAGCTGGCGCACCAGGTGGAAGGCCAGCTCCTGCTCGTTCTCGCCGCCCCTGCCCGACAGGACGGTGCACCCGTGGGCGACGGCCCGGGCGCGCGCCTCGGCGAGCAGCCTCGTCTTGCCCAGGCCGGCCGGGCCGGTGAAGGCGATCAGCCTGCCCCGCCCCCGGTACGGTGTGCCGTCCGCGGCGCCCCGCAGGTCCGACAGCGCGGCTTCGAGGTCTTGAAGTTCCCGGTCGCGCTCGAACAACGACCGGGGCTCCGTGATCGGTTGTCGCGACACTCGCGCCATGTGCGCTACCGCTTCCTGTCATTGATCCTCGGAGGACAGCGCCGAGAGTACGCCCCGCCGGACACCCCGTGGCCAAAATGCGGTAGGAGGATGACAGGGAAGGATGAATCATCCGACAGCGTGGTTTGATGGTCAGTTCTTCGGGTACGCCCCCCCGGTCGTCGGGGCCCCGGGGGGCGACTCTCACGGATCCACGGGTGCCACGGCCGAGTCCGCGTAGCGCGGGACGGTGCGGGACCAGTGGTAACAGCCGCGGATCCAGTCGGTCATGCCCTGCGTGTAGCCGACGCCCGCGGGGCTCAGCTCGGGCTCGATCTCGGCGCGCAGCGCCTGGAACTCGCCGATCGTGTCGTTGATCTCCCGGACGGCGAGCCGCACCGCGTCCGCCAGGGAGCACTGCTGGGCGCGCTGGTGGGCCAGGGCCAGGTTGATCAGTCCGCCCGCCCGTTGCTCCTTCACCGCCGAGAAGAGGTCGGCGGTCCACACGGCCGCGTCGACCGACAGCCGCCGCAGCCGTTCCACGACGGGGTGGTGGAGCTCCTCGGGGGTCAGCTCGTGGGACTGCGCGGCCTCGTACAGCGGGTAGAAGGGTTCGACGCCCGCCGTCAGCGACCGTATGGTCGTGCACACCCCGGTCGCCAGGGGGACCGAGCGTGTCTGGGCCACCGACTCGTACAGCAGGCCGTGCACGTACTCGCGGCCGTGCCAGCTCCAGCGGGCGGCCTGCGCGGGTGTGCACCGCTCCTGGACCTGGCGGCGGAGGTCGGTCAGCGCGGCGCCGAGGGGGGTGCTCGGCGACAGGCCGTCCCGGAGGATCCCGACGCTCTCGCACACCATGGGCAGCAGCCGGCCGGGCCACCGGCGGCCGACGTCCTCGGCGCGGTCGTCGTAGACGAACTGGTAGGCGATCTGGTTCGCGACGATCTGGAGAGTGCCGCGGTCGACCGTCGGACTGGTGCAGGACGCCAGCCGGGCGGGCCGGGTGCGGACGACCATCCGCGCGACGGCCGGGTCGTCGGTCAGTCCCCAGGTGCGCAGCCACGCGTCGACCCCTGCCGCGACGTCGGCCTCATGGGGATTGCGGAGGAAGGGGAAGGGCATGTGGAGGGAGGCGTCTATCAGGTCCTTGAGCGTGCCTCCGGACAGTCCACCGGGCCGTGCGACCGGGATCTCCTGATGCACCGTGGACATCGTCTGTCACCTGCCGTTCGGAAGTCCTGTCATGGCTGACGCGGCTCGCAGATCATCGTCAGTGCCCTCGGGCCCAAGGTGGCCGCCGGACGGGGCGGTCCGGCGTGGCCCGACACGGGCCGCAGACGCCAGCGCGCGGCGATCGTCGCGACCGCCACCACCGCCTCCGCCATGGCCAACCGGTCGCCGATGCATGCGCGGTTGCCCGCGGCGAACGGCAGCATCGCGCCCTTGCGCACGGCCGTCGCCCCTCCCGGAAGCCAGCGTTCGGGCCGGAACCGCTCGGGCTCGGGAAAGGACGCGGGATCGTGGTGCAGGAGATAGGGGCTGTACAGGATCGTCGCCCCGCGCGGCAGCCGGTGCCCGCCCAGCTCCGTCGCCCTGGTGGTGGTCCGGGTGAACAGCCAGCCGGGCGGGCGCACCCGCAGCGTCTCGGTGACCACGCACCGGGTGTACCGCAGCCGTTCCAGCGCGTCGTGACCGGGGGTGTGTCCGCCGGGGAGCGTGGCGTCGACCTCGCGGTACAGTGCGCGTTCGGCGTCCGGGTTCACCGCCAGCAGGCCGAACGCGGAGGCCAGGCACATCGCGGTGGTCTCCACCCCGGTGAGCAGGAGGGTGACGAGCTGGTCGTGGATCTCCTGGTCGGTGACCGCGCACGGTCCGTCGCCGTCGCCGGAGCCGTCGCGGGCCGCGAGCAAGGTGCCCAGGACGTCGTCACGGGGCGGCGCCGCCCGGCGCTCGGCCATGATCGCGTCGATCAGCGCGTGCAGGCGGCGCAGCGCGTCCTGGTACCGCCGGTTGGCGGGCGTGGGTATGCGGAAAACGGCGTCGACCGGCACCACCGTACGGACGAACAGGCCCCGCACGACGGCGGCGAGGCTCTCGCGCACGACGGCCGCCCGCTCGGCGTCCAGCGACCCGGAGAACAGCAGCCGGCTGGTCACCCCTGTGGTCAGGGCCATCATCGCCCCGGTGACGTCGATCCGTTCACCGGGGCGCCACGCCCGGCACAAGGCTTCGGCCTCCTCGCCCATCGACGTGGTGTACGCGGGGATGCGGGACGGGTGGAAACCGGGTTGCAGGATCATGCGCTGGCGGCGGTGCTCGGACTGGGGGCAGGTGACGATGCCGTTGCCCATCAGCGCGCCGAGCCGGTCGTACTGCGTGCCGCCCTTGTCGAAGACGTGCGGTTCCCTGAGCATCTGATGGACCAGCTGGGGGTCGCAGATCATCCAGGCGCGCCGCGGGCCCAGGCGTAATGCGACCAGATCGCCTTGCTCGGGTAGGGAATTCAGAAAGTCCAGCGGGCGCCGGAACAAAGCGATAGCGTGGCTCACGGGAGGGAATATGCCCGGCGCAGTACCCACGGTCCATGGCCGGGTCGGTTCGGTCCTGGCACCACTCATCGAAACCCCTTGCCTCAGCCGACGTGCACAAGTCGGTGACCGCCAACGGCCTGGCGCCTGAATCAGAGTTCTCCCCGGTTCAACCCGAGGTCCGCCTTCGACATCCACTTTTCCCGGGGGCGCACGGAAGCACGCGGAAGCATCGATGAACAGCAGTTGATGTGGCCTGCACAGAAAGCCTCTTGACTTCCGCGGAATACGGTGCCCGAGCAGGGGCGTGCATTACCGGCCCGGGGCCCCCGCCCGCAGTCCGTCCATCACGAGGTCCAGCAGCCAGGCCGCGCGCGGTTGCCAGTCGGTGTGCGGATCGATCTGCCACAGGCCGGAGATGGCGAGGGAGAAGTCGTCCGCGCTCACGCCGGGGCGGATGGTGCCGGCCTCCTCGTTGGCGCGCAGCAGGAGTTCGGCGGCGGCGAGCAGCGGGGTGGGGCCGGGCTGCTGCGCTCCCGGTGTGCTGCCGGCCTGCCGGAGAGCCTCCGCCAGGCCCGCCTTGGTCATGGCGAACCGCGCGAGGTCGTCCATCCACGCCCGCAGCGCCTCGTCCGGTTCCCGGCACTCCAGCAACTCGGCCGCGCTGTCGGTCACTTGCTGCATCTCGTGCCGGTAGATCTCCAGCACCAGCGCCTCGCGGTTGGGGAAGTTCCGGTAGAACGTGGCCTGCCCCACGCCCGCCTTCCTGGCGATCGCGCTCAGCGGGGCGTCCGGGCAGCCGGTCAGCTCCTCCAGGGCGACCTCGAGGATCCGCTCCCGGTTCCGCTGCGCGTCCGAGCGCCGGGGCCCGGTCTTCTTCTCCCGCACGTGGTCCTCCTCGCGGGCCGTGGCCGGAACCCGGTCTTGCTAAGCGGACAACTGTCCGGTAGGTTTTCCTAGTAGCGGACAACTGTCCGGTTGACTCCAGCATAGCGGCGGGCGACCCGATGTCGCCACGTCCAGCGCCGTCACGGCGCCTCTTTCCCCCCGCGTTGGACGCCACCCCGGATCTCTCCGTCCGTCTTCGTTTCTCCTCGTCTGCGTGCCTCGGATACGCGAAAGAAGGCTGATCATGGCCCCATCGACGTCCAGCGCCGTCACCTTGAACATCAACGGCGAGAAATACCCGCTGTCCGTCGACCACCGCACCACCCTGCTCGACGCGCTGCGCGAGCGCCTCGATCTCACCGGCACGAAGAAGGGGTGTGACCAGGGTCAGTGCGGTGCCTGCACCGTGCTGGTCGACGGCCGGCGGGCCGTGTCCTGCCTGCAACTCGCGGTGGCCGCCGACGGGCGGGAGATCACCACCATCGAGGGGATGGCCGAGGGCGGCCGGCTGCACCCGGTCCAGCAGGCGTTCCTCGACCTCGACGGCTTCCAGTGCGGCTACTGCACCCCCGGACAGATCTGCTCCGCCGCCGCCGTCATCGAGGAACACGCGGCCGGCTGGCCGAGCGCCGTCACCGGTGACCTGCGACCGGAGGCGGAACCGCCGCCCCTGACACCCGAGGAGATCCGGGAGCGGATGAGCGGCAACCTCTGCCGTTGCGGAGCCTATGTGTCGATCGTGCAGGCCGTCGCCCGCGCGGCCGGCGAGCGGGCCAGGACCGCCGAGACCGAGGAGGAGGCGGCGTGAAGGAGTTCGGCTACCAGCGGGCCGCGGACGTCCCGGGAGCCGTCGCGCTGCTCGGCGCCGACCCGGACGCCCGCTTCCTCGGCGGCGGCACCAACCTCGTCGACCTGATGAAGACCGGCGTCGAACACCCCGCCCGGCTCGTCGACGTCCGCGACCTGCCCCTCGACCGGATCGAGCCGACCGGGCACGGCGGTCTGCGCGTCGGCGCCACCGTCACCAACAGCGACCTCGCCGCCCACCCCGAGGTCCGCCGCCGCTACCCGGCGCTGACCCAGGCCGTGCTGGCCGGCGCCTCCGGACAACTGCGCAACATGGCCACCGTCGGCGGCAACCTGCTCCAGCGCACCCGCTGCGGCTACTTCGCCGACGTGACCCAGCCCTGCAACAAGCGCGTCCCCGGCAGCGGCTGCCCCGCCATCGTGGGCGAGCACCACAACCACGCCGTCCTGGGCGCGTCCGAGCACTGCGTCGCCACCCACCCCTCGGACATGGCGGTCGCGCTCACCGCCCTCGACGCCGTCGTCTCGTTCGAAACGGCCGACGGGCCGGGGGAGTTGCCGCTCACCGAGTTCTACCGGCCGGTGGGTGACACCCCGCACCGGGAGACCGCCCTGCCGCCGGGCGCGCTGATCACCGGCGTCACCCTGCCGCCCGCCCCGGTCGCCGCCCGCTCCCGCTACCGCAAGGTGCGTGAGCGCGCCTCGTACGCCTTCGCGATCGGCTCCGTCGCCGCCGCGCTCGACGTCCACCGGGGGACCGTGCGGGACGTGCGGCTGGCGTTCGGCGCGGTCGCCTCCCGGCCGTGGCGGGCCCGTGCGGCCGAGGAGACGCTGACCGGGGCCCCCGCCGACGCCACCGCCTTCGCGGCCGCGGCCGACGCCGAACTGGCCGCCGCCGAGCCGCTGCCGCACAACCGGTACAAGGTGACCCTCATGCGCAACCTCGTGATCGCCGTGCTGACCGAACTCGCCGAGGAGGCCGACGCCCGATGACCACCGTCACCCGACCGGCGTCCGCCGTCGGCGCCGCCCATACCCGCGTCGAGGGCCGGGACAAGGTCACCGGCGCCGCCCGCTACGCGGCGGAGATACCCTTCGCCGACCTCACCCACGGCTGGCTGGTGCTGTCCACCGTCGCCCGCGGCCGCGTCCGCGCCCTGGAGACCGACCGCGTGCTCGCGATGCCCGGCGTCCTCGCCGTCCTGCACCACGGCAACGCCCCCCGCGTCGACACCGACCACGTCCAGCTGCTCGGCACCCCGCCGGACCCGACGGCCGCCCTGTTCCAGGACGACCGGGTGCCGCACGCCGGCTGGCCGGTGGCCCTGGTGGTCGCCGAGACGTCCGAGCAGGCCCGGGAGGCCGCCGAGGTCATGGTCGTGCACTACGACCGGGAACCCCACGACGTCGCCTTCCACGCCGGCCGCCCGGACATCCACCCGGTGGACGGCCAGGTGCCGGCGGTGACCGGCAAGGGCGAGCTGGAGGCCGAACTCGCCGCGTCCGCCGTCGTCCTGGACGCCGAGTACACGACCCCGGAGGAGCACCACAACCCGATGGAGCCGCACGCGGCGGCGGCCCGCTGGGACGGCGGACGGCTCGACGTCGTCGACTCCAACCAGGGCGCCACCTGGGTCCAGGACGGCCTCGCCAAGCTCTTCTCCCTCGACCCGGGCGCGGTGCGGGTCCGCTCCGAACACGTCGGGGGCGGCTTCGGCAGCAAGGGCGTGCGGGCCCACCAGGTGGCCGCCGTGATGGCCGCCACCGTCCTGCAGCGCCCGGTCCGGGTGGTGCTGACCCGCCGCCAGATGTTCTCCCTGGCCGGCCACCGCAGCCCCACCAGCCAGCGCGTCCGGCTCGGCGCCGAAGCCGACGGACGGCTGCGGGCCCTGGAGCACCGCTCGCTCAACCACACCTCCACGGTCCTCGACTTCGTCGAGCCCGGCGCCGGTGTGGCCCGGGTGATGTACGACGCCGACGCCCACCACACCGCCAACCACGTCGTACGGCTCGACGTGCCGCACCCCACCTGGATGCGCGCGCCGGGCGAGGCCCCGGGGGCGTTCGCGCTGGAGTCGGCGCTCGACGAACTCGCCGAGAAGTGCGGCATCGACCCGATCGCCCTGCGCGTCCGCAACGAGCCCACCGCCGGACCGGTGTCCGGGCTGCCGTTCAGCAGCCGCAACCTGCTCGCCTGCTTCGAGGAGGGCGCCCGCCGCTTCGGCTGGGCCGACCGGGACCCGCGCCCCGGGGTGCGCCGGGACGGACGCTGGCTGCTCGGCACCGGCACCGCGGCGTCCTCCTTCTTCGCCGGAGCCGCGCCCTCGACGGCGGCGGTCACGGCGGAGGCGGACGGCACCTTCACCGTGCGGACCGCGGCCTCGGACCTCGGCACCGGAGCCCGTACCGCGCTCACCCTGATCGCCGCCGACGCGCTGGACGTGCCGCCGGACCGGGTCCGGATGCGGATCGGGGACAGCGACTTCGGACCGGCGATGATCGCCGGCGGCTCCATGGGCACCCGGTCCTGGGGCTGGTCGATCACGGCCGCCGCCGCCGAGCTGCGCGAACGGCTGGCCCCGGGCGTGGACATCCCGCCGGAGGGCATCACCGTGCGGTCGGACACCACCGAGGCGATCGGTGCCCTCGCCCAGAAGGAACGGCACTCGTTCGGTGCGCAGTTCGCCGAGGTCGCCGTGGACGTCGCCACCGGCGAGGTCCGGGTCCGGCGCATGCTCGGCATCTTCGCCGCGGGCCGGATCGTCAACCCGCTGACCGCGCGCAACCAGCTCGTCGGCGGCATGATCTGGGGCATCTCCATGGCCCTGCACGAGGAAGCCGTCCGCGACCGCGCCTCCGGCGGCAACGTCGGCGCCGACCTCGCCGGCTACCACGTGGCCGCGCACGCCGACATCCCCCACGTCGAGGCGGACTGGGTGGACGACCCCGACCCCGACGACCCCGTCGGCATCAAGGGCATCGGCGAGATCGGCGTCGTCGGCGCCGCGGCCGCGGTCGCCAACGCGGTCTGGCACGCGACCGGCGTCCGCCACCGCAGCCTGCCCATCCGGCCCGACCGTGTCCTGCTGGCGGCCGCCGATGCTTGACATCGCCGCCGAACTGCACCGCTGGGCCGAGGAGGGCCGCGAGTTCGCCGTCGCCACGGTCGTCTCCGTGGCCGGCAGCGCCCCCCGCGCGCCCGGCGCCGCCCTCGCGGTGGACACCGACGGCACGGTCGTCGGCTCGGTCTCCGGCGGCTGTGTCGAAGGAGCGGTGTACGACCTGTGCCGGCGATCCCTGCGCAGCGGGGAGACGTTCGTCGAACGCTTCGGCTACAGCGACGAGGACGCCTTCGCGGTGGGCCTGACGTGCGGCGGCGAGATCGAGGTCCTGATCACACCGGTGACGCACGAGAGGAAGGTCGTCGCGAGCGCGCTGGGGGCCGTGTCCCGCGGCGGGACGGTGGCCCTGGCGCGGGTGACGGGCGGCACCCCGGACCTGCTCGGCACGTCGTCGCTGGTCCACCCGGACGGCACGTACGAGACGGAGGTGCACGGGACGGAGCCGCGCGACCTGGTGGAACGCATCACGGCCGAGGCGGGCGCCCTGCTGGACGCCGGGCGCACCGGCACGGTCGAACTCTGCGGCCTCACCGTCCTGGTGGAGTCGCGCGTCCCGCCGCCCCGCATGATCGTCTTCGGTGCGATCGACTTCGCCGCGGCCCTCGTCCGCACCGCCAAACTCCTCGGCTACCACGTCACCGTCTGCGACGCCCGGCCCGTGTTCGCCACGCGCGCCCGCTTCCCCGAGGCCGACGACATCGTGGTCGACTGGCCGCACCGGTATCTGCGCCGTACCGCGACGGACGGGCGCACGGTGCTGTGCGTCCTCACGCACGACGCCAAGTTCGACGTACCCCTGCTGAGGGAGGCCCTGCGGCTGCCGGTCGCGTACGTCGGTGCGATGGGGTCCCGCCGCACCCACGCGGACCGCGAACGGCGGCTGCGGGAAGCGGGCCTGGGGGAGCGGGAGCTGGCCCGGCTGCGCTCACCGATCGGGCTGGACCTGGGTGCCCGTACGCCCGAGGAGACGGCGGTGTCCATCGCCGCCGAGATCATCGCGGCCCGGCGGGGCGGCACGGGCCGGCCGCTGACGGATTCGGGGGCGCCCATCCACCGGAAGGAGGCCGTAGCGGCGGCGTAGCGGTGGGTGCACCGACGGGTTCCGGCCGAGTTTCCCAGTTTTCCGATCGAATTACTAGGAAAGTGTTGACCGGCGTCGACGGCGCGCGTGAGGATGACGTTCCCGCAGGAAGGAAGGCCGCCGTCATGACCGACCAGGAAGCCGCGCACGCGCACTGGCTGCGCACGGCCCGGGAACTGGCGGACGATCTGGCCATCGACGTGGTCGAACGCGAGCAGGCCGGGAAGGCGCCGCTGGACGAGGTCGAACGGCTGCGTGAGGCAGGGCTGCTGACCCTTCTCGTCGACGCGCACGCCGATGCCGACCGCGACACCGGCACTGCCACTGACACCGGTACCGCCACCGGCCCCGGTGCTGCCACCGATGCCGCCCCCGGCGACGACGGCGACGACGGAGGCGGCGCGGGCTGGCGCACCGCCTACGCGGTGGTCCGGACGATCGCGGCGGCCGACGGCGCGATCGGTCACCTGCTGGGCAGCCACTACTTCCTGTCCGCCGGGGCCCGCTTCTTCGCCCCGCCGGCCGTCGCCGCCCGCGTCGAACGCCAGTCCGCGGCGGAGCGGTGGTGCTGGGGCGGCGGCATCGCCTCCCGCGAGCGGCCGCTGACCCTGACCCCCGTCGGGGACGGCTACCTGCTGAACGGTCACCACGGCGACGTCACCGCCGCCCACGTCGCGGACCGGCTGCTCGTCCGCGCGGCGCGGACCGGCAGTGGTGAGCCACTGGCCGTCCTGGTCGATCCGGTCCACCCCGGCGCGGTGTACCGCACGGGCGGGGAGACCTTCGGGCAGCGACTGGCCGCCGTGGGCGGGATGGACTTCGATGCCGTGCCGGTGGCGGAGGGGGACGTGTTCGGGTCGCTCTCCGCGGACGAGGGCGTGCTGTCGCCGTTCGCCGGGCTGGCCGCGCCGGTCGCGCGACTGGTCTCCGCGCACGTCTGTCTCGGGGTCGCCGAGGGGCTGCTGGCCGAGACACGTGAGTACCACCGGCCGAACGGCCCGGCCCGCGACCCGTACCTGGTCAGCTCCTACGGAGAGCTCGCGGTCGTCGCCCGCTCCGCGTCGGCCCTCGCCGAGCAGGCGGTCGGTGCGCTGACGCACGGACTGTCGCGGGGCGAGGACCTGAACGACGACGAGTGCGCGGAGATCGCCGTCCTGGCGAGCGTGGCCGAGGCGGCCGCCACCCGGGCCGCGCAGGACATCGCCACCCGTGCCCTGGACGTCATCGGGGCCCGGGCCGCGGACCAGCGCCACGGACTCGACCGCTTCTGGCGCGACACCCGGACGCACACCCTGCGCGAACCGGCCGCGCACCGGCTCCGCGAGGTCGGCGACTACTTCCTCAACGGCGCGCACCCCGTGTTCGCCCTGCCCTGAGCGGGCCCGCCCCCTGCCGCAGGAGTCCCGCCCCCGGAAGCACTCCGCCTCAGGGGCGCTCGGCCTTGCGCTGCTTCAGCCGGGCCGCCTCCTTGCGCACCTCGGCCTGCGTGGCCTGCTCCTTCTCCAGCCACCCGGGACGCTCCTGCTTCAGCGTCTCGATCTGCTCGGTGGTCAGCGGCTCGGTCACCCCGCCGCGCGCGAGACCCGCGATGGAGACGCCCAGCTTCGCCGCGACCACCGGCCGCGGGTGCGGTCCGTTGCGTCGCAGTTCCCGCAGCCACTCGGGCGGGTCGGCCTGGAGTCCGTTCAGTTCGGTGCGCGAGACCGTGCCCTGCTGGAACTCGGCGGGAGTGGCGGGGAGGTACACACCCAGCTTCTTCGCCGCGGTCGCGGGCTTCATCGTCTGGGTGGTCTGGTGCGACGTCATGCACTCCAGACTATCCGCCGGATACGGGACGTCCGACCACAGCCGGTAACCTGGCGGGGTGACAGGCTCGGAAGCACCCTCGTCGTTCCGGCTCGCGTACGTCCCTGGGGCGACACCCGGCAAGTGGGTGCGGATCTGGAACGAGCGCCTGCCCGACGTCCCCCTCGCCCTGCTCCCCGTGACGGCCGCCGAGGCGTGCGACGTGCTGCGCGCCGGCGACGCGGACGCGGGCGTCCTGCGGCTGCCCGTGGACCGTACGGTCTTCAGCGCGATCCCCCTCTACACCGAGACGACGGTCGTCGTGGTTCCCAAGGACCACCTGCTCACGGCGGCGGACGAGGTGACCGTCGAGGACCTCGCCGACGAGGTGGTCCTGCACCCCCTGGACGACGTGCTCGGCTGGGAGCGGCTGCCCGGGGAGCCCGCCTTCGAACGTCCCGCCGCCACCGCCGACGCGGTGGAACTCGTCGCCGCGGGCATCGGGGTCCTGGCCGTCCCGCAGTCCCTGGCCCGGCTGCACCACCGCAAGGACCTCACCTACCGGCCGCTCCTGGACGCGCCCCGGTCGAGCGTGGCCCTGTCCTGGCCGGAGGAGGCCCACACCGACCTGGTCGAGGACTTCATCGGCATCGTGCGCGGGCGGACGGTGAACAGCACCCGGGGCCGGACCCAGCCGGCCGCCCAGCCGAAGGAGCAGCGCCGCGCCGAGCCCGCCGCGCGCCGGAAGCCGGCCGCGCGGCAGACCCCGCGGTCCGGCACCGCGAGGACCGGCCGCCGCGGCAAGCCCCGCCGCCGTTCCTAGAGGGGCGTCGTCGGCGCCCGCGCCGGTGCTGTCCGCGGGGCGTCCCGGCTCAGGCGGTGCGGCGGGTGCGCGCCGGCCAGTCGTACGCCGGCCGTGCGGTGGACTCCGCCCACGCTGCCCCGACCGTCACCCCGGGCCGGCACACGATCGTCCGCACCGTGCCCGGCCCCTTGCCGAGGATCTTCGCCGCCCCGGGTCCTTGCCCGGACCCGGACGCCCGCTCGGCTCGACGAACCGCTGGCCAGCCCCGCGGGACGAGCCCGGGAAGACCGTGGAGCGCATCGACACGCTCACCGGACACGTCCGCCGGAAGCGGCAGCGAGGTCAGCGATCAGGCTGAGGGCTCGCTCCATCCTCGGCCGAGGGGCGCCGCTTGACCGTCAGCGAGCCTGCGGTCGTCTGACGGAGTCGGGCCGAGTGGAGGTGCCGGCGCCGGTCAGAGGGCCGGGACGGAGTTCGTGGCGATGGCTCGGGAGTACCAGCGGGCGCTGCGCTTGGGGGTGCGGAGCTGGGTGTCGTAGTCGACGTGGACGGCGCCGAAGCGCTTGGCGTAGCCGTAGGCCCATTCGAAGTTGTCGAGGAAGGACCAGAGGAAGTAGCCGCGGACGTCGGCGCCGTCGTTGACGGCCTGGTGGACGGCGGCGAGGTGCTTGTGGAGGTAGGCGATGCGGTCGTGGTCGTGGACCTGGCCGTCTGCCGTCGTGAGGACGTCGGGGAAGGCGCCGCCGTTCTCGGTGACGGCGAGGGGGAGGCCGGGGTGGGCGTGGGTGATGGCCATGAGGAGGTCGTAGAGGCCGGTGGGGTCGATGGCCCAGCCCATGTCGGTGGTCTCGCCGGGCGGGAGGTGGAAGTTGATGCTCTCGGAGCCGGGCCAGGGTGAGTGGTCGCTCTCGCCGTGGGCGTGGTTGACCGCGGCGGCGTCGGGGGTGGGGGCGGAGACGACGGCGGGGGTGTAGTAGTTGATGCCGAGGAGGTCGATGGGGGTGTTGATGGCGGCCTCGTCGCCGGGCTGGACGAGGGTGTCCCAGTCGACGATGTGGGAGGTGTCGGCGAGGAGGTCGGCGGGGTAGGCGCCGGAGAGCATGGGGCCGGTGAAGATGCGGTTGCCGACGGCGTCGATGCGGCGGGCGGCGTCGAGGTCGGCGGGGCTGGAGGTGAGCGGCCGGACCTGGTGGAGGTTGAGGGACACCGCGACCTGGGCGGTGGGCAGCGCGCTGCGCAGGGCGGCGGTGGCGCGGCCGTGGGCGAGGTTGAGATGGTGGGCTGCGCGCAGGGCGAGTGCGGGGTCGGTCCTGCCAGGGGCGTGGACGCCGGAACCGTAGCCGAGGAAGGCCGAGCACCACGGCTCGTTGAGGGTGGTCCATACGTCGACGCGGTCTCCGAGTGCCTCGGCGGCCAGGGCCGCGTACTCGCCGAAGCGTTCCGCGGTCGCGCGTTCGGTCCAGCCGCCCGCGTCTTCCCGTTCCTGCGGGAGGTCCCAGTGGTAAAGGGTGGCGACGGGCTTGATGCCGGCGTCGAGGAGTTCGTCGACGAGGCGGCCGTAGAAATCGAGGCCGGCGGGGTTGGCGGGACCTCGGCCTCCCGGCTGGATGCGGGACCAGGACAGGGAGAAGCGGTAGGCCTGGATGCCGAGGTGGGACATGAGGGTGACGTCGGTGCGGTAGCGGTGGTAGTGGTCGCAGGCGGTGTCGCCGGTGTCGCCGTTGGC
This sequence comes from Streptomyces cinereospinus, assembly GCF_042430725.1. Lineage (NCBI taxonomy): Bacteria > Bacillati > Actinomycetota > Actinomycetes > Kitasatosporales > Streptomycetaceae > Streptomyces > Streptomyces cinereospinus. The sequence goes on from NZ_JBHMCY010000081.1 coordinate 16,460, forward strand.
GACCTTGCCGGGGGTGTGGGAGAAGGTGTCCCAGATGGAGGGGGTGCGGCCGCCCTCGGCGGTGGCGCCCTCGATCTGGTAGGCGGCGGTGGCGACGCCCCACAGGAAGCCGGGCGGGAAGCTCAGTGGGTCGATGGCGGCGGTGGCGGGGCCGGCGACAGGGGTTGCGGGCATGACGGCGTGCTCCTTCGGCGGGAGGGAGGGGCGGGAGGCGGGAGGGAGGGGCGGTGCGGGGAGGGCGCCGGCGGTCAGCCCTTGATGGCTCCCTGGGTGATGCCTCCGACGATGTGGCGTCCGAAGAGGACGAAGACCAGGAGCAGTGGCAGGGTGCCGATGAGTGCGCCGGCGGTGATGACGGACCAGTCCGTGGACCAGCCAGTGCCCAGTCCGGCGAGGGCGACCTGGACGGTGGGGTTGGTGGAGCCGTTCATCACGATGATCGGCCAGAGGAAGTCGTTCCAGGATTGGACGAAGGTGAGCATGCCCAGGATGGCCATGGCCGGGCGGGCGATGGGGAAGACGACGTGCCAGATGACGCGCAGGGAGTTGGCGCCGTCGACGCGGGCGGCTTCGAGGAGTTCGGTGGGCAGCGCCTGGGTGAGGAACTGACGCATGAAGAAGACGCCGAACGCGGTGACCAGCACGGGCAGGATCAGTGCGCCGAGGTGGTTGGTCAGTCCCATGTTCTTGGTGAGGATGAACAGGGGTACGACGCTGAGCTGGGCGGGCACGGCGAGGGTGGCCAGGACCACGCCGAGGAGGACCTTCATGCCGCGGAAGCGGAGTTTGGCGAAGGCGAAGCCCGCGAGGACCGAGAAGGTCACCGTGGTGAAGGTGACGGCTCCGGCGACGAGGGTGGAGTTGAGCAGGGCGACGCTCATGCCGCGGCCGCCGGCGTTGTCCCACACGTAGGAGAGATTCTTGAGGAGGTTGCCGCCGGGCAGGAGCGGCGGCGGGCTGGAGACCACGGAGTGGCTGTCGGTGGAGGCGGCGACCAGGGTCCAGTAGAGCGGGAACAGCGAGGCCAGGGCGGCGAGGCCCAGGACGATGTGGGCGAGTGGTCCGGCCCGGTGCTGACCGCCGGCTCTGCCGGCCCGGGTTGTGGGTCGTTCGGCGCGGCGGTCGCGGCGGTCGGTGGCGGTTGCGGTGGTGGTGGTCATGTCGTACTCCACGTCACTGGGAGGCGCGCAGGCGGCGGGTGATCAGCGCGTTGACCAGCCCGATGAGCAGCAGCAGGCCGAACATGATCCAGGCGACCGCGCTGGCGCGCCCGAGCATGCTCGAGTGGAATCCCTGGTCGTACATGAGGATGCCGAGGGTCTCGTACTGGTGATCGGTGCCGCCCTGGTGGCCGCTCTGGCCCCCGAAGAGGTAGGGCTCGCCGAAGAGCTGGGTGGCGCCGATGGTCGAGACGATGACGGTGAACAGGATCGTGGGGCGCAGGGCCGGGATCGTGACGTTGAGGAACTGCTGCCAGCGGTTGGCGCCGTCGAGGGCGGCCGCCTCGTAGAGTTCTCGTGGGACGGCTTGCATGGCGGCGAGGAAGATGAGGGCGTTGTAGCCGGTCCAGCGCCAGGTGACGATCGTGGAGATCGCGAACTGTGAGCTCCAGCGGCCGGCTTCCCAGCGGATGGGGTCCGCGCCGAACAGGCTGAGGACCCAGTTGGCCATGCCGCCTTCGGGGCTGAAGATCAGGGCGAAGACGAGGGTGGCCGCGGCGACGGACGTGGCGTAGGGGGCCAGCAGCGCGGTGCGGAAGAAGCCGCGGGCGCGGAGTCTGTAGTTGAGCAGGTGGGCCAGGCCGAGGGCCATGAGCAGTTGCGGCACGGTGGACAGGACGCCCAGGGTGAAGGTGTTGAGCAGGGCGTTCCAGAAGTACGTGCTCGCCTGGCCGGTGAACAGGTCGGTGTAGTTCTGCAGGCCCACCCACTCGGCGTTGTCGACGTTGTAGAGGCTCACGCGGTGGAAGGAGAGCCACCCGGTGTAGATGAGCGGGAAGAGGCCGAAGGCGGCGAAGACGATGAAGAAGGGGGCGACGAAGGCGTAGGGGGTGCCTTTGGTGTCCCAGCGGTGGAGGCGGCTGCGCCAGGCCGACGCGTTCGCGGTGCGCCGCTGGGGTGGTGGTGTGTCGTGCTGGGGCGCGGGGCCGTTGCGGCTGGGAGCGGTTGTTGAGGCCACGGGAAGGTTCCTCCGGTGGTGACGTCTGGCCGACGGTCTCGGTGTGCGGAGGGGGCCGGCCGGCCCCCGGTGACCGGCCGGCCCCCTTCCCGCCGCGGTGACAGCCGGGGAGGGGCGGGGAGGGTTTACTGGTTCTTGCTGTCGATCTCGCGGACGGTGGCGTCCCAGGCCTCGGCCGGGGTCTTGCCGCTCTGCTCCATGAGCAGGACGCCGGTGCCGAAGGAACCGGTGAGGTCGCCGGAGCGCGGGCCGTTCTCGGCGGGCTTGATGGCCTTGGCGGCGGTGGAGAAGATCAGGCCGGTGGCGGCGTCGGGGCCGATGTAGGGGTTCTTGTAGTCGGTGACGCCGGGCAGGGTGTAGGCGGCCTGGTTGGCGGGGATGTTGCCGACCTTCTGGAAGACCTTGGCCTGCTGTGCGGGGGCGGTGAGCCAGGCGACGAGCTTCTTGGCCTCGTCGACGTTCTCGCCGGAGGCGGGGACGGCGAGGAAGGAGCCGCCCCAGTTGCCGGCGGCCGGGGCCTGGGCGATGTTCCACTTGCCCTTGTTGGCGGGGCCGGAGAACTGCTGGATGTTGGCCTGCTGCCAGGACGGGCAGACGGTGGTGGCGAAGGTCGACTTGGAGAACGCGGTCTGCCAGGGGGTGTCGAACATCTTCAGGCCCTGGCTGGTCTTGCCCTGGACGGCCTCGACGGCCAGGTCCCAGGCGGTCCTGACGCTGGCGGAGTCCTTGTAGGCGAGCTCGCCGTCCTTGTAGTACTGGACGGTGCTGCTGGAGACGACAGCGTTGAACAGTCCGCTGGCGCTGTCCATGAAGTAGGTGCCCTCGGGAGCCTTGGCCTGGTACTGCTTGGCCACGTCGACGAACTTCGTCCAGTCGCCGGCCCACAGCTTGCCGACCGACTCCGGGTCGGAGGGCAGGCCCGCGGCCTCGAAGAGGTCCTGGCGGTAGCAGATGGCCATGGGCCCGACGTCGGTGCCGAGGCCGATCGTTCTGCCGTCCTCGGTGGTGGCCTGGTCCCACTTCCAGGGCAGGTAGTCGGCCTTCTTGACACCGGGAGCGTCCTTCAGGTCGGCGAACGCCGGGGCGAGGTCCTCGCCGGTGGCCAGGGATATGCGGCCGACCTCCAGGGCCTGGACGTCGTCGAGGCCGCCGCCGGAGAGCCGGGTCTGCAGGGCGGTCCAGTAGTTGCCCTCGACGGTGGTCGGGTTCTCCTTGATGGTGATCCCGGGGTTCTGCTTCATGTACTCGTCGTAGAGGCCGGCCTCCTTGTACCCGAAGGTGCCGAAGGTACCGACGGTCAGGGTGGTGTTCCCGCCGGCGGCGCCCGAGTCGGAGGACGAGCAGCCGGCGAGGACGAGGGCGGAGGCCATCGCGGCGGAGGCGAGGACCGCGGCCCGGGTACGGACGCGCGGCATGGACGTGCGGGGCATGGCATCTCCTCGATGCGTCAGAAGAGGGGGTGCGCCGGAGAGGTGTCTCGCCTTCGAGGCGGTCGGCGCGGACGAACCGCCGGTGCGGGGGAGACGGTCTGCCTCCGGGGCCGCCTCCAGACTGGAAGCGCTTCCAAATGGTTCAGCGGAACCCTGCCGTCCTCTTGTCGGGGTGTCAAGAGGGCGCGACGGGGAGTTCGGAGCAGCGCCCGCCGGGAGATGGCCGGCGGGCGGCTCCTCAGGTGGTGGAGCGGGTGACCAGGCGGGTGGGGAGGAGCAGCGGGGTCGGTTCCCGCCCGTCTATGAGCGCGACGAGCATGCGCGCCATCTCCCGTCCGAGTGCCTCTATGGGCTGGTGGACCGTGGTCAGCGGAGGGTTGGCGATCTGGGCGACGACGAGGTCGTCGAAGCCGATCACCGCGACGTCGGCGGGGACGAGCCGGCCGGCCTGCCGAAGAGTGCGCAGCGCTCCCGCCCCCATGTTGTCGTTGGCGGCGAACACCCCGTCGATGCCGGGATCCCTCTCCAGCAGCGCGGCCATCGCGTCCGCTCCGCTGGGCTCGGTGAAGTCTCCCTCCCCCGGCGGAAGCGGTTCGAGGCCGGCCGCGAGCATGGCGTCGCGGTACCCGCGATGGCGGGCGCGCCCGACCTCGGTGTCCAGGCGCCCGCAGATCGTGGCCACGCGCGTCCGGCCGGCCGCGATCAGGTGCTCGGTCGCCTCACGCGCTCCCCCGGCGTTGTCGACGTCCACGAACCACCGGGGGTTCAGACCGACCGGGCGGCCGCCGAACACGACGGGCATGTCGGCGTCCTGGGCCATCTGCGCCAGCGGGTCGTCCTCGCGCAGGGCCATGAGCATGACGCCGTCGGCCCCCTTGGACCGCAGCAGCTGCTCCACCCGCTTGCGGCCCCGGTCGGAGGCGGCCAGACACAGCATCAGATGGAGGTCGGCCTCCTCCAGCGCACCGGTGGCCCCCACGATCACCTGGGCGAAGAACGGATCCGCGAAGATCGACGGATCCTCCCCCGAGACGATCAGGGCCGCCGCCCCGGTCTGGCGGGTCGCCAGCGCGCGAGCGGTCGGATTCGGGACGTATCCGAGCTCCAGAACGGCCCGCTCGACCGCCTCACGCTTGGCGCGGCTGACATGCGGGGCGTTGTTGAGCACACGGGAGGCCACCGAACGCGACACGCCGGCGAGCTCGGCCACCTCGTCGAGCGTGAACTGCCGACGCGGCACATCTACTGCCATGAACTTCAAGCCTTCTCTCGCAGCCGGACAGAAGAAGCCTCTCATCCCGCGCCGCCGCGCCGTCCGCTCGCCCGCCGGGCGGGGTGACCGCCGACGACGGGTGACCAGGAAACTGGGAGCGCTTCCAGTTCCAGGACTGTAAAGCCTCGCGGCGGCAATGTGAAGGGCGAGTTACGAAGGAACCCTTGACAGGCTGAACGGCGCGCCACACGATACCGGCCAACACCCCCAAGTTTCCGGACCGATTTGGGAGCGCTTCCAGTGGGAGCGCTCTCATGGACATCTGTCACTTGAGGTGTGTCGTCCCCGCCGGAGAGCCGCCGAGGGGACGCGGTCCGCGCACTTCCCTGTGCGCCGCACGCTCTGGACGAGAGCGTGCGGCGTACCCCCCGCCAGGAAACCGAGGTACCTTCATGCGCCGCCAGATCCGTGCCCTCACGGCAGCCCTGATCGCGCTGCCGTTGACGCTCACCGTCGCGCCGTCCGCACACGCCGCCGACCCCACGACGATGACCAGCGGCTTCTACGTCGACCCGAACTCCACCGTGCGGCAGTGGGTCGCGGCGAACCCCGCCGACGGCCGCACGCCCGCGATCCGCGCGTCCGTCGCCGACACCCCGATGGCCCGGTGGTTCGGTGCCTGGAGCGGCAGCATCGGCACCGCCACCGGCGCGTACGTGGGAGCGGCCGACCACGGGGACAAGCTGCCCGTGCTCGTCGCGTACAACATCTACCACCGCGACTACTGCGGCGGGCACTCCGCGGGCGGCGCCGCCTCGCCGGCCGCCTACGCGACCTGGATCGCCGAGTTCGCCGGCGGGATCGGCCAGCGCCCGGCCGTCGTCGTCCTCGAACCCGACTCCCTCGGGGACTACGGCTGCATGAACCAGGCGCAGATCAGCGAACGCGAGGGCATGATCACCCGCGCCCTCGCCGAATTCACCCGCCAGACGCCCAACGCGTGGGTCTACCTCGACGCCGGCAACCCCGGCTGGGGCAGCCCCGCCACCGTGGCCCAGCGACTTCACGGCGCCGGCCTCCGACAGGCCCGCGGCTTCGCGCTGAACATCTCCAACTACTACACGACCGCCGAGAACGCCGCCTACGCCAACGCCATCAACGCCGAGCTCAGCGCCCGCTACGGCTACACCAGGCCGTTCGTCGTCGACACCAGCCGCAACGGCAACGGATCCAACGGCCAGTGGTGCAACCCCGCGGGCCGCCGTATCGGCACCCCCACCCAGAAGGGCGGAGGCGCCGAGATGCTCCTGTGGATCAAGACGCCCGGCGAGTCCGACGGCAACTGCGGCGTCGGAGCCGGCTCCTCGGCCGGACAGTTCCTCCCCGAAGTGGCCTACAGGATGATCCACGGCTACTGACCCCGGACTCCTGGGGCCCCGGCCCGTCCAAGCCCGGCAACCGGGCCCCAGGCACCCTCCGCCGGCCGGACCGCGCAGCCGTTCGCCGCTGCCCGGTCCGGCCTTCGGCGGACCCTCCCTACCCCCGCCCCTGGCTAGGAGCCACCATGCAACCGCCCCTCCTCCTGCGCCGCGCTGGCGCCGCGATCGCCGCGCTCGGCGTCTGCGCCGCCCTCACCTCGGCGCAGGCGCAGGCCGCTCCCTTGCCCACGACCGCCACGCAGAAGCTGATCACACCGGCCACCGAGTTCTACGTGGACCCGCGGAGCAAGGCCGCCGAGCAGGCCCTCACCGACCTCAAGAACGGCGACCTCGCCGACGCCGCCAACATGGCCAGACTCGCCAGCTGGCCGCAGGCCAAGTGGTTCACCGAAGGAACCCCCGCCCAGGTCCGCGCCGAGGTCGGCAAGCTCGCGCGCAAGGCCCGGGCCACGGGCACCACCCCCGTCATGGTCGCCTACAACGTGCCCGGCCGGGACTGCACCCAGTACTCCAGCGGCGGCGCCGCGTCCTCCGCCGCCTATCGGCAGTGGATCGACGCCTTCGCCGCCGGCATCGGCGACGGCGAGGCCGTCGTCATCGTCGAACCCGACGGCCTCGCCCTCGTGCCCAGCGACTGCGGACCCACCACCGACCCCACCGGCGAGCTGACCGCCGCCCGCCTCGCCGACCTCGCCTACGCGGTCGAGGCCCTCAAGGCCAAGCCCCGCACCGCGGTCTACCTCGACGCCGGCAACGTCCAGTGGCGCCTCGTCGGCGACATGGCACAGCGCCTGCTCGACTCCGGCGTCCAGCACAGCGACGGCTTCGCCCTCAACGTGTCCAACACCCACCCCACCGACCACAACGCCCGCTACGGCGCCTGGATATCCCAGTGCATGTGGTTCGCCACCAAGGGCCCCGACTGGGCGCGCGGCCACGCCGACCAGTGTGCCAACCAGTACTACTCCTCCGCCGCCCCCAACGACGGCACCCCCGGCAACTCCGTCTCCGCCACCGACCCCGCCACCTGGCGCTGGACCGACGCCTGGTTCGACCAGAACGTCGGCAACGTGCCGGCCGACGAACTCCAGCACTTCGTCATCGACACCAGCCGCAACGGCCTGGGCGCCTGGACCCCCGCGCCCGGCAAGTACAGCGGTGACGCGGAGCCCTGGTGCAACGCTCCCGGCCGCGGCATCGGCCCCCGGCCCACCCCCGACACCGGGACCCCGCTCATCGACGCCTACCTCTGGATCAAGGTCCCCGGTGAGTCCGACGGCAGCTGCACCCGCAACACCGGCGGCACCATCGACCCCGAGTACGGCATCGTCGACCCGCCCGCCGGCACCTGGTGGCCCGACTACGTCCACGGCCTCGCCCGCAACGCGGCACCCCGCCTGACGTTCAACCACTGAGCACCGCTCACCCCCTGATCGTGGCCGTCCACAGGCACCCGTCCGCCCGTGGCCGGCCCCGTCCAGCCCGCCGTCATGCAGTACGTCCGGCTCTCCGGCCCACAACCTGACTTCAGCGGACACGTGTGCGGATCAATCACCGGTTCGGGCGAGTGGGCCTGAGGCGGCAGACGCGGGCCTGCGTCCGCGGCCGGCTCGGCCCGGTGGGCCGGAGGAACAGCCGGCAGCCGGCTGAGCATGCGGGCCACCGCAGCCCCGCGGGCCTGCGGAACCCACTGGGGTCACGGTCTCAGCCGCTGTCCGGGCCGGTGCGGCCCGGTTCCGGGACCGGCGGCCGGGGCCCCGGCCCGGTGCGGGTCCTCCTTCCGTGCCGTCCGCCCGATCGACTCCACGAGCGGCAGCAGCCGGTGCGGGACCCGTTCGCGCAGCGCCACCTCGGTGCGGGTGCGCACCACGCCCGGCAGGCTGATCAGCTTCTGGATCACGTCCTCCAGGTGCTCGTTGTCGCGCGCCACGACCCGGGTGAGCAGATCGCCGCCGCCCGTGATCGAGAACGCCTCGACGATCTCCGGTACGGCGGCCAGCGCGTCGCCCACCTCGTCCAGGTGGCCCTGGGTGACCTCGATGTGCACGAACGCCAGCACCGGGTGGCCGAGCGCGGCGGCGGACAGCGCCGGACCCGTGCCGGTGATCACACCGTCCCGCTCCAGCCGGTCCAGGCGGGCCTGGAGGGTACCGCGGGCCACTCCGAGGACGCGGGCGTACTCGCGCACGCTCGTCCGCGGCTCCTCCAGCAGCAGACGCAGGATGCGGGTGTCCAGCTCGTCCACGGCCACGGTCCCGTCCCCTCCTCTTGATCGCTTGACGACTGTACCCATGGCCCGGCCCGCCGCCTCCGCACCGAGCCGGCCGACGTGGTCCGTTGGCCCGGTGACGGCTCGCCAGGCAGGCACTGTGCTGGGCCATTGGCCCAGTACATCACGAGGCACTTGAGCCAGTGGCGGACATAGTGCTGTCATGGAGGCGTCGATGGCGCTGCGGATCCCCGCGGCGCCTTTCTCGTGCCGTACGGAGCAGGGGGCGGGAAGCCGTGCTGAAGAGGGTGTTCGTGGCGTCGGACCCGGGACGGGCGCGGCTGCGCTTCGCCGCGCGGGCCGTGCTCGGCATCGGTCTCGCGGTCGTCGTGTGCGGTCTCGCGGGCCACTCCCTGGTCGGCGCCGTCACCGGAGGGCTGGCCGCGTTGCTCGCCCTGTTCACGGTCACGGACGCCACCGTGCGGGGGCAGGCCGTCACGACCGCGCTGCTGCCCGCCGTCGGGCTGCCGGTGCTGGCCGCCGCGGCCGGCCTGCACGAGCACCCCGTGGCCCGTGGTCTCACCTTCCTCGCGGTGGTCGGCGCGGGCGTCTACGCCCGTCGCTGGGGGCCGCGCGGGCACAGCCTGGGCGTGTTCGCGTTCATGACCTTCTTCATCGCGCAGTTCCTCCAGGCCACGCCCGGTCAGCTGCCCGAGCTGTCGGCCGCCGTGGTGCTGTCCGTGCTCAGCGCGGCCGCGGTGCGCTTCGGGCTGTGGTGCTACGAGCGCGGCAGGCCCCCGGCGCCGGCGGCCGCCCCGCCGGGCGGCACCGGTCTGTCCCGGGTCACCACCCGGCAGGCGGTCCAGGCGACCGTGGGCGCGGGCTTCGCGCTCGTGGTGGGCCAGCTGGTGTCCGCGGAACGCTGGTACTGGGCCGTCGGCGCCACCTGGTGGATCTTCGTCAACACCGCCTCGCGCGGCGAGACCCTGGTCCGCGGCTTCCGCCGGCTGCTCGGCACGGTGCTCGGGATCGGCCTCGGCCTGCTGGTCGCCGTCCCCCTGGACGGCGCCGTCGTCCCGTCGGCCGCGCTCGTCGCCGTGTGCGTGTTCGGCATCTTCTACACCGCCGCCGTGTCGTACACCTGGATGATGCTCTGCGTCACGCTGCTCGCCGAGCTGCTCTACGGGCTGCTGGACCTGCTCCGGCCCGCCCTGCTCGCCCTGCGGCTGGCCGAGACCGGTATCGGGGCGCTGGGCGCCGCGCTGGCCGTGCTCCTCGTCCTGCCGGTCACCACCCACGCCGTCAACGACGCCTGGATCCAGCGCGCCCTGCGCTGCGTCCACGCCTGCACCGCCGAGGCCGCGGCGCGCCTGGCCGGCGACACCGCCGCCGACCCGGCGTCCCGGGTGGCCGAACTCGAGCAGCTGCTCGGCCGGGTACGGCTCGCGCTCGCCCCGCTCGTCCACCCGCTGAACCCGATGCCGGCCCGCAAGCGGCGCGCCCGGCAGGTGATCGCCCTGCTCGACGACTGCGCCCGCGAGATCCGCGGCCTGGTCAACGTGGCCGCCGACCCGGAGGCCTCCCACGACGTCCGCCTGACCGCCGCCTGCTGGCGGGTGCAGGCCGCGGTGGAGGCGCTGACGGACGGTACGGCGCGGCAGACCGTCTCCCTCGCCCCCGAGCCGCCCGCGGCCGAACCGGCCCTGGCCCACCTGCACGGACTGGAGCGCGCCCTGGCGGAACTCGCCACGCCCCTGCGCACGCCGTCCCGGTCCCCGCTGGTCGGCGCCTGAGCGGCCCGCGCGGCGGTCCCGGTGTCACGGTCACAGGAGGCGGCTCGCGCCGGTGACGGCTTTCTCCGTTCTGGTCTAGACCGCACCGGATCAACTGCTAGCGTCGGCCGCGGCACCCGACGACGGAGAGGGGACAGCGGTGGCGGACGGCGGGCGGGCGTTCATCGGGTCGTTCACGGCGGCCGGCGGCCCCGGTGTGGTGACGGCGGCCGTTGACCCGGCCGACGGTGCCCTCACGGTGCTGAGCAGCCTGGACGGCGTACCCGACCCCTCCTACCTCGCCCTCGCGCCCGGCGGCGGCACCCTCTACGCGGTCAGCGAGACCTCCGCCGGCGCGGTCGCCGCGTACCGGGTCACCCGCGGCGGACTCGAACGGGCCGGCCGGCCGGTCCCCGTGGACGGCGACGGGCCGACCCACCTCAGTGTCTTCGCCGGTCACGTCCTGACCGCCAACTACGGTTCCGGCAGCGTCACCGCCCTGCCGCTGGGCCCCGACGGCACCCTCGCCGCCGCCCCGTCCGGCGTCCTCCGGCACACCGGTTCCGGCCCGCACGGCCCTCGCCAGCGGGGCCCGCACGCCCACCAGGTGCAGCCCGACCCGAGCGGGCGCTGGATCGTCAGCGTCGACCTGGGCACGGATTCCGTACGGGTGTGCACGCTCAAGGAGGGCGGCCTCGTCCTGCACCGGGAGACCGCCCTGCGCCCCGGCTCCGGACCCCGCCACCTGGCCTTCCACCCCGGCGGCCGGTACGCCTACGTGGTGAACGAACTCACGCCGACCGTCACCGTCTGCCGCTGGGACGCCTCGGACGGCATTCTGAAGCCGCTCACCGAGACGCCGGTACTGCCGGGCAGCCCGGCCGGGGACGCCTATCCCTCGGGCATCGCCGCCTCGCCCGACGGCCGCTTCCTGTGGACCGCGACCCGCGGGGAGGACGTGCTGTCGGTGTTCGCCGTCGAGGGGGACGGGCTGCGCCTGACCGGGACGGTGCCGTGCGGCGGCCACTGGCCCCGGGCGATCACCGTCTCGGGAGGCTTCCTGTACGTGGCGAACGAGCGCTCCGGCGACGTGACGTGGTTCGCCGTCGACGCGGACACGGGGCTGCCCCGGCGGACCGGCTCCGTCGACGTGACGGCGGCGTCGTGCGCGGTGTTCGGCTGAGCGGGGCCGGACTGCGGGCGGTTCGGTGCCCGGTGCCGGGGGAGGGCTGGTTCGGCTGGCGGGTGCCGGAGGCGAAGTCCGGGTGATGGCTGGGCCGGGTGCCGCGTGCCGGGTGCCGGGTGCGGTGTGCCGGGTGGTGGCCGGTTCGGCCGGTCGGGGCCGGGCTGCGGCCGGTGCCGTGACGGGTGTCGAGCAGCGGTCGGTTCGGTGCGGGGGCCGGGGCCGGTTCGGCTGAACCGTGCCGGTACACGGCCGAGGGCCCGTCCCGGAGTGCGGGGCGGGCCCTCGGCCGTACGGCACGGCCGTGCGGGGTCAGCGCACCGGCGCGCCCTGCGGCTGCTGCGGGGCGATGCCCAGCGCCGTCGTGTACTTGGCCAGCGCGAGCTTGCCGATCGCCGGGTACGGGCCGAGCGCCTCGGCGGCGGGGCAGCCGGCCTCCTTCGCGGCCTCCTCGATCAGGCCCGGGTCGATCTCGGGGCCGATCAGGTAGGGGGCCAGTGCCAGTTGCTGTGAGCCCGAGGAGCGCAACTGCTCGGCCACGGACGCGATCGAGCCCTCCTGGTCGAGGGCGGCCGCCATCACCGGCACGGCCAGCCGCGCGGCGAGCAGCATGCCGGTGATCCCGGCCGCCTGCACGGCCTCCTCGCCGCCCACGGAGGCCAGGATGATGCCGTCCGCGGCGGTCGCCACGGTGAACAGCCGGGCGCGGTCGGCGCGGGCCAGACCCGCCTCCGACAGCCGCACGTGCAGCGCCTCGGCGAGCAGCGGGTGCGGGCCGAGCACGTCGGTCAGTTCGGCGGCGACCCGGCTGTCCATCACGGCCTGGCGCACCTGGCGCAGCAGCGCGCTGTCCGGACCGGCCAGCAGCGGCACCACCACGGCGACGGGGCCGTCGGGCTCCTTGACGTCCACCCCGGCGGCCAGCGCGTGCTCGTAACGGGCGGTGCGCTCGTCGGCGGCGTGTGCCAGCACGGCCTGCACGGTGGGGTACTTCGAGCCGTCCCCGTCGACGTAACCGATCCGCGCGTCCAGGCCGGGGAGCTCGGAGCGGGCGATGCTCACGACCTCCTCGGCGAGACCGCGCGTGGTGGCGCTGGGCGTGCCCGGCACCGCGAGGACGAGCGCGGGCGCGCCCTCGGGAGCCGCCAGCGGCTCGGGTCGGCGGTGCCGCCCGGGCTGGCGGGGGCGCGGCATTCGTACTGGCAGGCCGGACGCGGGCCCAGTGGGGGAGCTCATGGCGCCGCATGTTACTGGTTTACCCGGTTCCCCTGTTCGGGGAGGGGGCAGGTGAGCGGTATCCGTCCGGTTTTGTCTGATGAGTTACCCGCGGGGTGGACGTGATCAGCGGGTTTCTGCGCGAGGCCGGCGGGTCGCGGGGCGTCGGGTGCGGAACGAAGGGGGGGCAAGCCGGAGATTCAGCCGTCCGGTGCGGTCACCGCGAACAGCATCTTCCGGTCACGCGGCAGGGTGAGCGTCCCGGTCGCCAACGCTGTCGCGATCCGTACCGAGCCGTGCAGCGGGTCGCCCTCCGCAGGGACCCGCCGGGCGTGCGGCAGCCGCTCGGCCAGTTCCTCGCCGAGGGGGCCGAGGAGCGCGGCGCCCATCGTGAACAGTCCGCCCGTCAGGGCCACTTCGGGTGCGCCTTCGGCCGGGCAGACGGCGGCTGCGGAGTCCGCGATGTGCCGGGCCGCCGCCCGCAGGACGGCCACCGCCACCGGGTCGCCCTCGGCGGCGCAGGCCGCCACCCGAGGCGCGAAGGAGGCGAGGACGGCGGGGCGGTCCGGACGCGGATAGAGGCTGCCGGGCAGCCCCGCCGCCGGGCCGAACAACTCGACGGCGCACTCCAGCAGCCGGGGCGAGCCGCCCTCCCGTCCGTCGTACGCGCGCAACGCGGCCTCCAGTCCGGCGCGGCCGATCCAGGCGCCACCGCCGCAGTCGCCCAGGAGATGTCCCCAGCCGTCCGCCCGCCGCCAGCGTGCCAGATCGGTGCCGACGGCGATCAGTCCCGTGCCGGCGGCGACGACGGCGCCCGGCCGCGGCCCCAGGGCGCCCGCGTACGCGGTGACCGCGTCGGCGGCGAGCGCCACCGTCCGGATCCCGCACTCCCGGCGCAGCGCGCCCGGAAGCCCGGCCCGCAGGGCGTCACCGAGCGTGCTGAAGCCGGCCGCGCCGACCACCGCCGTGCCGAGCGCCGGAACCCCGGCCTCGACGGTCAACGCCCGCACCCACGGCAGCAGTCGCTCCAGCAGGTGCCCGGCGTCGATCCCTCCGGAGCCCGTCCGCACCGGCACAGTGGACTCCCGCACCGCGAGCGGCCCCCGCGCCACGTCCCCGACGACGGCCCGGAGCCCGGAGCCGCCCGAGTCGACGGCGAGGAAACCACCGGCGCCCGCGGGAAGGGAGCCCGCGTCCGTCACGGCAGACGCCAGTCCACCGGCTGACCCCCCTGGCGCACGAGCAGGTCGTTGGCGCGGCTGAACGGGCGCGAGCCGAAGAAGCCGCGGTCGGCCGACATGGGGGAGGGGTGGGCGGACTCCACCGCGGGGAGGTCGCCGAGCAGGGGGCGGAGGTTGCGGGCGTCCCGGCCCCAGAGGATGGACACCAGCGGCTTGCCGCGCGCGGCCAGCGCGCGTATGGCCTGCTCGGTGACCTCCTCCCAGCCCTTGCCCCGGTGCGCGGCCGGACGCCTCGGGGCCGTGGTGAGCGCCCTGTTGAGCAGCAGCACGCCCTGCCGGGTCCACGGCGTCAGGTCGCCGCCGGACGGCTGGGGGAGCCCCAGGTCGGCGTTGAGCTCCCGGAAGATGTTGATCAGGCTGCCGGGCAGCGGGCGCACCTCGGGCGCGACGGAGAAGGACAGCCCCACGGCGTGCCCCGGAGTGGGATAGGGGTCCTGTCCCACGATCAGGACGCGTACCTCGTCGAAGGGTTGCTGGAAGGCGCGCAGGACATTCGGTCCGGCCGGGAGATAGGTGCGTCCCGCGGCGATCTCCGCGCGCAGGAAGTCACCCATCTCCGCGATCCGCCCGGCCACGGGCTCCAGGGCCTGCGCCCAGCCGGCTTCGACGATTTCATGCAAGGGTCGTGGTGCCACGGCGTCACCCTACTGCCGCACGGACAGCGGCGATCAACCAGTGGCCGGCGCAGGACAGTCGCGTCCCCCCGGTACGCCTCGTCCCGCACGCCTCATCCGGCCACCGCGGCCCGCACGCACAGCACGTCCGGCAGGTGCGACGCCAACTGCCGCCAGCTGTCGCCGTCGTCGGCCGACGCGTACACCTCGCCGTTGCGGTTGCCGAAGTAGACGCCCGCCGGGTCCGCGTCGTCGGTGCACAGCGCGTCGCGCAGCACCGTGCCGTAATGGTCCTCCTGCGGCAGTCCCGCCGTCAGCGGCTCCCACGACCTGCCCGCGTCGGCGGTGCGGAAGACACGGCAGCGCCGCTCGGCGGGCACCCGGTCGGAGTCCGCGTTGATGGGGAAGACGTACGCCGTCTCCGCGCGGCGCGGATGGGCCGCGACGGCGAAACCGAACGTGGAGGGCAGGCCGGCGCCGATGTCGGTCCAGTGCGCGCCCGCGTCGTCGCTGCGGTACACACCCCAGTGGTTCTGCAGATACAGCCGGTCCGGGGTCCCCGCGTCCTGTGCGATCTTGTGCACGCACTGGCCGAACTCCGGGTCGGGGTCGGGCAGGAACACCGCGGAGACCCCGGAGTTGGACGGGGTCCAGCCGGCACCGCCGTCCGTCGTGCGGAACACGCCGGCCGTCGACACCGCGACCGTCACGGCCTTGGGGTCGCGCTTGTCGGTGACCACGGTGTGCAAACCCTCACCGCCGCCGCCCGGCACCCACTGCGAGCGCGTCGGGTGCTCCCACAGCGGACGCACCAGCTCGAAGGTCTCCCCCCTGTCCACCGAGCGGTACAGCGCGGCCGGCTCCGTGCCCGCGTAGATCACGCCGGGCTCCGCGGCCGCCGGGTGCAGCTGCCACACGCGCTCCAGCGAAGCGCCCGTGTCCTTGGGAAACCGCACGGCCGGCCGTGCGGGTTCGGTCCAGGTGCGGCCGAGGTCGTCGGAGTGGAACACCGACGGCCCCCAGTGGCTGCTGTCGCCGCCGGCCAGCAGCCGCGGGGTGGCGCCGCGGGTGTCGATGGCGACCGAGTACACGGCCTGTGCGTTGAAGTAAGGGCTGTCGTCGAACTCCCAGGCGCCACCGCGCCGGCGTCCGATGAACAGACCTTTGCGCGTGCCCACGGCGAGCAGTACTTCGGTCATGCCGATCACCTCCGCGACATCCTTGTCCCAGACACCGGCCAGTCTGCACCCCGCCACTGACAGTCACCCCCGCACATGGCGTCGCCGCAGGTCAGCGCGGTGTCGCCAGATGCGGGGGCGCAGGTCCGCGCGGGGTCGCCGGGGCCTCGGTCCCGCATCCCGCGGGGCCGCCGTGAGCGGCCGCGCGCCGTCAGCCGTATGGGAGGGCGGCCGACGAGGTTCCCGAGCCGACGAGGAGGAAGCCCGCGATGGCGTTGCGTGGTCCGAGGGTGTGGCTGTGGCGCTGGCGGCGCAATCCGCTCAGGCGCCGCTCCGACCGGGTGGAGGCCTGGGCGCTGCTGGGCGTCTGGGTGCTGTCCGCACTGGCCGGGGTGGCCGCCGGGCTGACGGTGAGCCGGACCGTGGAGGAGCAGCTGGCCCGGGAACGCGTCGAGTGGCGTCCGGCCGAGGCGCGGCTGACCGGGCCGGCGCCCGGACCGTCCCCCGCGCGGTCCGGCGCGTCGCGCGCCGCGCAGGTGCCGGCCGAGCCGGTGTGGGCCGAGGTGCGCTGGACGGCGCCGGACGGCTCCGGCCGCACCGGTCAGGCCCGGGTGCGGCCCGGCAGCCCCGCCGGCACACCGGTCACCGTCTGGACGGACCGGCGGGGCCGGCTGGTGACCGAGCCGACCGGTCCGTCCCAGGCCCGGGTGCGCGCCGCCCTGACCGGCGCGGTCGCGGGCGCCGGCCCGGCCGCCGTGCCGGTCGCCGGCGGCCGCTGCCTGCGGGGCCACGTGGAACGCCGCCGTCTGGACCGGTGGGAGGCGGACTGGTCCCGCTTCGACGCGCTGCGGCGGCGGCAGAGGGGCTGAGCGGCGAGGGTCCGCGTCTGGCCGGGCGGGGCGGCAGCCGTTCGGACGCGCGCGGCCCAGGCCCGCGTCTGGCCGGGTGGGGGCAGGCGGCACGCGCTCGGACACGTGTGTCCGGAGTTCGCGTCCGGTCGGGCGCGGGCAGCAGTCGCTCCTGCGCGCGTGTGCCCTGGCTTCGCATCTCCGCCGGGCGGGGCACAGCTTCCGTTTCGACGCGCGCGTGGCCCCAGGTCCCGCGTCGGGCGGGGGCGGCAGCCGTTCGGACGTACACGTGCCCCCCGGCTCCGCCTCGGGTCGGGCGCGGGCAGCAGTCGGCTCCCGCGGCACGCTCGCCGCGCTCTGCGGGGCGCTCCTGTCGCTGCTCGCGGTGAGCCGGACCCCGGCGGCCGCCGACTCACCCGCCACCGGCCGGACCCGCACCCGCTACGGCGGCACCGGTGACCGCGCCCCGGTGGAGGCCGTCAGCCTCCACGGCGTCGGCCACGACCTCTGCGCCCGGGGCAGGGGCGCCCGCGTGCCCGCCTTCTCCGGCCTCTACGGCACCGGCCCGGCACCGGGGCCCCGGCCGTCACCCGCCGGGTGACGGCCACGCCCGGCGCCCGGAGCACCGGCCTCACGGCCCCGGTGGCGATCACCGCACCGGTACCACGGCGACCGAGGGCCGGCGACTGTCCTCGCCCTGCCCGCCGGGCAGACGAGCACCAACGGCTGGGGCGCCACCCGCACGCCCGGAACGGGAGCCGTGACGGCGGTGCACGCCTCGTACAACGTCACGACCGCCCCGAACGGCAGCGTCGGCATCGGCTGTCGGGCGAGCCGCACCGGCGACAGCCGGCCGCCCACCGCCTGCACACACAACGGGACCGCCTGCACGGCGGGTTGAGACCCGCCGAGTACGGCCGACCGCCGGTGGCCCGCTCGGCCCCGGCCCGACGTGTGCCCCTCCCCGTGGTCCACCGCCGCCCCTCAGCCCCGCGGCGACCGGTCCCTCCACGCCCCCCCTGGAACCCGAAGCGCGGTTTGTCCGAGTTTCCGCCCTTCGCGTGGGTGACACCTTGTATCAAGGGAACACGGCGGGGTGAGAGACGGATCTGCCAGGGAGCGTGAGTGTCATGGCACGGCAGAAGACCTCAGCCGAGCTCCCGGCACCGCTGCGTGCACCCGTGACGGCGTTGCGCAGGATGCCCGGGGCCGGGATGGTGACCAAGGCGGCCGGTGGCGCGCTGGACGTGGTCGGCGCCGTGTCGCCGCGCGGCCGGCGCGTCGCCGTGTACACCGGGGCCGGGCTCCTCGGAGTCGCGGGCGTGGTCGAGTGGCCCGTGGCCCTCACAGTGGCGGGCGTGGCCTGGCTGACCCAGCCCAGGCCCGGCCACGAGGACGACGGGGCGGCCGCCCCGTCGGACGGCGGCGGCACGGCGTCCGCCACGCCGGCCACGGCCGGGCGCACGCCGTCCAGCCGCGCGAGGACGGCGGCCACCGCCGGGCGGACCACGTCCGGCGGCCGCAGGACGGCCGCCGCCGGGCGGACCACGTCCGGCGGTGCGAAGACGGCGGGCGCCGGCCGGCGTACGACGTCGACGAGCAGGCGTACGACGGCCACCGCTGGGAAGTCGGGAGCGGCCGGCGGACGGAGCGCGACCAGCGGCGGCCGGCGCAAGGCGACCACCGGCGGCGGATAGGAAACGGCGGGCCGGAGGGCCGGTCACCGGCCCGCCCGACGGACGAGCAAAGGGCGTGACATGGGGCTTTGGCTGACGGGCCCATCGGCGGCCGTCTCCGGCATCGTCATGGCCGGGCCGCGCCTGCTGGCGCGCGGCACCGCGCCCGCC